>JAKONH010000211.1 GCA_022702045.1 Spirosomataceae bacterium | reverse complement strand
CGGAACTGGGTGTTAAGTTTCTCACACTGTACGCCTTCTCGACCGAAAACTGGAATCGGCCCAAGCTCGAAGTCGACGCGCTGATGACGCTACTGGTCCATACGATCCGGGGAGAAATCAAAACGCTGATGACCAATAACGTGCGGCTGACAACCATTGGCAATACGAAAACTCTGCCTAAAGATTGTCAGCGCGAACTGGCCGAAGCCATGCGGGAGACGGAGAACAACACCGGCCTGACGCTGGTGCTAGCCCTGAGCTATAGCGGCCGATGGGAAATTCTCGAAGCAGCCCGGCAATTGGCGTTGGCAGTTCGTGCGGGTGAACTGGCTCCCGAAGACATCGATGAAACCCGATTCCATCAGCATCTGACGACGGCAAACATGCCCGATCCGGAATTGATGATTCGGACGAGTGGTGAAATGAGGCTCAGCAACTTTATGCTGTGGCAACTGGCCTACTCCGAGTTTTACATGCCCGAAGTGCTGTGGCCCGACTTCCGTCGGGAACACCTGCATCAGGCTATTCTGACGTACCAGAAGCGGGAACGCCGGTTTGGAAAAACAAGTGAACAACTGTCCAAATAATATGCTGGTCGCGGTAGCCGATCGAATCTATCATCCTGACAACGTGCTCATTAAAAAAATTTCACTGGTACCAACCATCCTTACACCTGACGGGTCACGTAGTCATTATACTAATATGCTTATTACTCGTCGTACCCGTCTGTGACCACTAAGCTGCCTGCCGACTCCATGCGAGCCACCTATTGGGCTATCACAACGACCTTGATACCAACCAACAGTAAATCGCTTACTTCGTTGAAACACCGTATAACGTACATCCTGGCAACGGTTTGTCTGCTGACTGCGCTAACACCCGCTCTGGCGCAGGTCCGTGTGGGCGTAGGGCGTCCGGCTGAGACACAGTTCTCCGCCGACGAACTGACTAACTACGCCAGCCCCAAAGAGTATGAGATCACTGGCCTGAGTGTGACGGGCACCCGCTACCTCGATCCAAACTCGCTGGTATCGCTGGCCGGTCTGAAAGTCGGTGATAAAACCCGGATTCCGGGCGAAGCCGTTGGCTCATCGGTGCGCAAGCTGATGGACTCGGGGCTGCTCGACAACGTCGAACTATTTGCCACCCACACTGGCGAGGGTAAAGTAGCCCTGATGTTCCGGGTGCAGGAGCGCCCCCGTCTGTATCGGGTTAGCTTCATGGGCATCAAAAAGGGCGAACAGGATCAGCTTAAAGACAAGACAAAGCTGAACCTGGGAAAAATCGTGACCAACACGATCGTCAAGAACACGCAGATGGCCGTACGCAAGTACTTTGTCGATAAGGGCTATCTGAACACGAAAGTAAAAATTACAACGGTACCCGATAGCGCCCGCAATAACGCGACCATGCGCGTACTGGTCGATAAAGGGCAGAAGGTAAAGATTGCCAAGATCAACTTCGAAGGCCTGGACGAAGCTGAAGAATCGGCCGTGCGGATGAAGATGAAAGGCACTAAAGAAAAACGGTTTGGCCGGCTCTTCACCCCGTCGAAGTTTGTTCCAAAGAAATATGAAGAGGACAAACAGAAGCTGATTGCTTACTACAACAAACTGGGCTATCGAGACGCAACGATTGAGCGCGATACGCTGATTCATAACCCCGACAATACGGTTTCGCTCGATATTGTGCTCAACGAGGGCAAAAAGTATTACTACCGAAACGTCGATTTTTCGGGTAACTATCTATATACGGCGGCACAACTCCGTTCCGTACTTGGTATTCAGAAAGGAGACATTTATAACCCGGAAGACCTTGACAAGCGGCTGAACGGCAATCCGGGTCAGGATTTGAGTTCGCAGTACATGGACGATGGTTACCTGTACTATAATGCCACCCCGGTCGAGAAAATGATCGACGGAGATTCGATCGACCTGGAAATTCGCATCTACGAAGGTAAGCAGGCTACCATCAACCGGATTATTCTGAACGGTAATACCAAGACCAGCGACCATGTCGTGATGCGGTCGATACGCACGTTGCCCGGCCAGAAATTCAGCAAATCGTTGCTGATCCGTACCCAACGCGAACTCTCGACACTGGGTTATTTCGACCCGGAGAAAATCGGTATCCAGCCCGTTCCTCAAAACGACGGTACGGTTGATGTCGAATACACGGTTGAAGAGAAACCGTCTGACCAGATTGAATTATCGGGCGGCTGGGGTGGTTACGTCGGCTTCGTCGGTACGCTTGGTCTGACGTTTAACAACTTCTCGGCCCGTAATATTCCGCATTTGAGCGCCTGGAAACCACTGCCAGCCGGCGACGGTCAGCGCGTACAGGTCCGCTTCCAGGCCAATGGTCGGCAGTATCAGGTATACTCGCTGTCGTTTACCGAACCCTGGCTCGGTGGTCGCAAGCCCAACGCCCTGTCAGTTAGTGCCAGCCACACGGTTTACCGGTCATTTTTCGACCCAAACAACCCCAATAGCCTCTATCAACCGCTACAAGGACAGAAACCGACGGGTTCGTACTCAAACACAGCCTTTACGGTTGGGCTGGGCCGTCAGCTGAAAGTCCCCGATGACTATTTCTCACTGACGCACTCGTTGTCGTACCAGCGCTACGATCTGAACAATCTTGATCTGTTCTATATCGGCTATAAAAACGGTATCTCGAACAACTTTACGTTCAACACAACTATTGCGCGGAACAGCATCGATAATCCGCAGTTTCCCCGGTCGGGATCATCGTTCTCGCTGAGCGGCTCGTTTACGCCCCCCTACTCTGCCTTTAAGACAGAGAAGGAAAACGTGAGCATCGAAAACCGGTTCAAATTCGTCGAGTACCACAAATGGATGTTCGATGCCAGCTGGTTTCAAACCGTTATTGGCAAATTGGTACTAAACACCCGCGCACACATGGGCTTCCTGGGTAGCTACAACAAGCGCACTGAGATTGGCCCATTTGAACGGTTCGTATTGGGTGGTTCAGGGCTGGCCGGCCAGGGGCAGTTCGCGCTGGCGCAGGACATCATCGGTCTGCGCGGCTACGACGACCGGAGTGTTTACACAGCCGATTACAACCAGGTTCCGTCAGCAGCAGCCCGCAGTCAGGGTGGTGTCGTTTACAACAAGTTTGTGGCCGAACTACGCTACCCGGTTTCGCTGAACCCATCGGCTACTATCTTCGCACTGGTGTTCGCCGAAGCGGGTAACAACTGGGCCAGTTACAAACAGTATAGCCCATTTGACCTGAAACGGTCGCTTGGGTTCGGTGCCCGGATTTTCATGCCCGCCTTTGGTCTGATCGGTATCGACTACGGCTATGGTTTCGACACCATTCCAGGC
>JAKONH010000014.1 GCA_022702045.1 Spirosomataceae bacterium | reverse complement strand
AAATTGCTAAATGCGTTTGCTGACAAAGATGAAAACCCGGAATTACCTGGTTCTGAATGGGATCTGAGTTTCAGCGAACAAAACGGGCGAACAAAGGTAGGGATCAGTATTTATAATGAATCGCTTGAGCGCTTAGAGAAGATGCTAGCGATGGGCTTCCGGGAAGGAACGGCTATGAACCTGAAAAATCTGACGGAGCTACTGGCCACTTTATCGCAAGCAAAGTGAAAGTATGCATAGTAGTCGTCCGACAGACCGGTCGTTGTGCGCTTCTTTAGGGGCACACCTGCCTTATATTACGCGCCGGCCTGGGAGTCTTCGTTGACTAAGGCAGGCAAACGTAAATACTGAAGGCGTATTTTAGAGTGGCTAGACGACCAATACGAAAATACAAATAACCATATGTAATTAATCGTTTGTAAGTCTGACATGTCTCTGTTACAGCTGTAAACAAAAAACCCGCTCCACAGTCGCGGAGCGGGTTTATACTTCTAATCAAAATAAAGCACAAATGTAGGTAGCTGCATACAATTCTGCATCAGCTGCGTTCGTGTTTGTCTATGCGTACCTATGCGCACGGCCCATCCGCCGACACGCATCAGGATAAACAGGACATCAGCAGCCTGACATGCGGGGTTGTCTGAACCTGGTGGAAATAAACAACGCTCGGCGATCGTTCCGACGTTTTCACTCGCGTAGCAGAGCGCGGTATCTTTTACGACTGTCGGAGAGCTGAACCAGCTACTACTGGTTTGCCCCTCACGTCAGTACATGTTTTTACGCAGAATGGGTCAATTATGGCAAACAGATCTGGTTACCAGATGCGTAATGGCCGATTCGAGTTCTCTATCAGTCACAATATCATTAGATGTGAACTGGCGTTTATGACTGGTTTATCCTATTTTCTACCATTTGGCTCGATTTTTTAATGATAAATCAGGTGTTTTAGTTTAATCAGGCACGGGAGTTGGTACCATCAAGAAGTGTATACTTCTTGATTCATGACAAATTTTTACGCTCCTGTTAATCGATTTATTTGTTGGTTACTTACTTCGACGGTCTGCCTGATGTGTATACAAGGGCATGCGCAGGTTCGCGTTGGTGCCCCGTCCAAAGACCTAATCAATACAGCGGCTGCGCTTGAGATCAAGTCGGGCCCTTATCCTGACAATACGTACAAAGGTGTGTTACTACCGACTGTGGCATTGACAAACTACGCTACCTGGACATTGGCAGGTACGCCTACAGACGGTATGCTGGTGTTCAATACTGCCACAACCACCAGTAATTATGCAGTAACCCCCGGTTTGTATTATTGGTATAACTTCCAGTGGAACAAACTGAGTCCTTTGCCTGGTGCTACCATTATCAGTGCACTCGATTGCAAAGCAATGTCATCAGCTGCGGGCGTGTACTACACCAACACCAGTCTGACAGCCGGAAATAACAAGCAGATCACCATAACGCCTGGCTCGGCGGGCACATATTCGGCTACAACGAACGTCGCCAATGGTTACAGCTTTAGCGCGTCAGGATCATTTACGGCGGCTCAGGTAGGGAAGCCCCAGACGGTGACACTGCAGAGTAACGGTACGCCGGAAGCTGCTGGAACAAGCTCGTTTTCTGTGACAGTCGAGAATCAGGTGTGTAGCTTTAGCGTGACGGCATACAATTACATTGATTGTAATGCCCCATTGAAAGGAACGTATAAGGTCAATCAAGCGCTTGACAGTACCAGCAACACAAAGCTGGTTACCATTGTACCTAAAGTGGCTGGCAACTATGACTTTGTTAGTATCGTTTATGCGCCTGACGCGTCGAATACGTTTTCACTGGTCAATAGTAGTACCGTATTTACGGCGGCTCAGGTAGGGAAACCACAACAGGTTACACTGAAGGGGGCAGGTACCCCCAAAGTAGCCGGGACATACAATGCCATTTTACAGGTGTCATCAGACGGTGGACAGAACTATGTGCTCGGGTGTAGCTTTGCCGTGACTGTGCAGCCATAATGTGCCGCAACCAATGGGTATATATTGTGTGCATTTTCAGTGTAGAAAAGCAAAACAAACCGTAGAAAATTAGCAACACTATTGAGCAGTCGTGTATAGTTAAGTAGTTGATTGTAAGGTAGTGGACTTTAATTTGCTACGGTTGTTTAGGGATACCCTGAATACACCAAAATGTACATGGCTTATGGCATCGCTGACCGATCAAATAACGGCCTTTTTTAGCGGTAATGATTCCGCAGCCGACGAAGGACTACGCGACCTGTTCATTACAGAACTGAAGAGCGTTTATTACACAGAAAAACAAATCGTTGATGCGCTGACAAAGCAAGCCAATGCCGCAACCAGCGACGAGGTGCGGTCTGCCTTTCTGCAACACCAGGAAGAGACTCGTGAGCAGATCAACCGGATCGATGATATATTCCGCATTCTGAGCATTGCTGCCGGACAACACGCCAGCAAAGCAGTGGACGGTCTTATCGAGGACGCGCAGACGGCTATCGACGATACGGAAGAAGGCTCGCTTACACGTGACGCTGCACTTATCATTGTTGCGCAAAAAACTGAACATCTGGAGATTGCCGCATATGGATCACTGCTAACGCTGGCTCGCGTGCTGGGTTTCGATCAGTCAGCCGAATTATTAGCGCAGACTCTGGAAGAAGAAAAGGTAACTGATCGAAAATTAACCGAACTGGCCGAATCTTTCGTGAATCAGCAGGCAAAGGAGGAGGAAACCCCCGGTAGCCATCATGAAGGGCGGGCACCACACTTTGACCCCGACGATCCAAATACGAACGTAACTATTGGCGGAACGCTTGGTATATAATCAGCGATTAATAGCAATGCAAATGCCCCGGCCGACAGAATCTGTCGGCCGGGGCATTTGCATTGTCGGTACTCGGCTAGTTGATCGGCGTGAAATTAGCCGTAGTGCAGGTTGTGCCTGCGTCATTGGTTAGGCAGATTTGCCCGATGACAGTCCCGGATGGGATTGTCACAATCAGATTGGTGCCTGATACACGAAACGGCGCAGTCAAGACACCGCCATTGACGCGCACACCCGTTACGCTACTCAGATTTTGTCCCGAAACAATCACGTCTGTGCCGACTTTAGCTGATTTTGGCGTGAAGTCAGCGATCGTTACGGGGCGAATAATTGTGAACGCATCAGTTTGTGTGCTCTCACCCGATATGTTCGTCACGCGGATGGGCCCACTCTGCGCATCGGATGGTACCAGTATCCAGCGTTCGTTATCGTCGTTCTTGCCACCGTCGGGCGCGGGTGTGCTGGTGTTGAAGAAGTAGAACTGGGCGTTTTGCAAAAAGCTGCCTGTGATAACGACTCGCTCGCCGGGCCGGGCTTTGGCAGGAATTACATTGGCTACGACGGGGCGTTGCACTATGATCAGCGGAACGGTTGTTGTTGCCTGGCCCGCCCGGTTGACGACAGTGACGGGGCCACTGACAGTTCCTGCCGGGATACTGATTTGTACAATCGACCCTTCCGTACGGCCGATGATCGGTACCGTCTGGTTGCCGATTTTTACTTCTATAATCCGATACATACTGGTGCCCAGTATAGACACGTTCTGCCCGGCGATGGTGCGGGCGGGGCTGAGCGACAGGTTACTGGGGGCTACGTAGTATACAAACGGTTGGGAAAACTGAGTCGTGCCGCCCACGCTGCTTACCCCAATTGTATAGTTGCCCGCCTGTCCAAGGGCCGGTAACGTAGCTTCCAGCAACGACGGGGTTAGGGCCCGAAATGGAGCCGTGGTCGCATTAAACGTCAACGTAGTAATGTCGCTCAGGTTGAGACCGGCTAGTTGAATCCGATCGCCGGCGATACCATCATTTGAACTGATGCTCGTAATAGCAGGTGGGCGTATAACCCGCAGACTATCGGTGCTGGTGGCGATTAGCTTCTCAAATACGGTCACGGTAACTTTGCCCGACGTCGCATTTTCGGGTACAATGGTTTTGATTTGATTATCCTGAACAATCGTCTGATCGCGGTTTGTGGCCAGACCGTTGATGCTGACGACGCCGTCGCTCAGGTTTATCCCTTGCACAATCAGCTCGGTGCCGGGCCGTATCTGACGGGTCGACAGCGCCGTAATCTGCGGGGTGCCCGCTACAATGAAAGGTACTGTAAACGAGCCGCCCCTGGTATCGACCACGATAAAAGTTGGTCCACGCTGAATACTCGACGGAACCTGTAAAGTCAGCTTCGTATCGGTACTGTCCTGAATGACGGCTGCAAGCTGATTAAACCGTACCGTGCGAATCTGATTGAGGTATTGCCCAGTAATAACAACCGTCGAACCAGGTAGTCCGTTGGCGGGGGTGATGGTGGTCAGCGCCGGCGTGGGCTGAAGAATTGTGACGGGAACAGGATCGGACGTGCCCTGATCGTTACCCACGCGTACGGATGTCTGGCCGGGTGCGATCAGGGGTACGGTTACCTGGATGGTGTTTGTGGTGGCGCTGATGACCCGCCCGGTCAATGACGACCTGTCGCTAATGTTAACAAAGGTTACGGATGGCTCAGAACCGAACTGATTGCCTGACAGCGTGATCTGTTGCCCGACAAAAACGGAGTCTGGCGTGGCGCTGAGTAGTTCGGGCGGGGCTTTCTGAATGCGACACGCCGTCAGCAGTAGCGCACCGATGAGCGGAAAGAATAAGTTGGATAAACTAAATTTCATAGACAGCAACGGACGGTTTTGTCCAGCGCAGGAACGGTAAAAGTAGCCAATTTCGACGTCCAAAAACCATTTACAGATAAAGCCTGTTAGCTTTTGTATAGGATGAGTACGGGACACAGGCTACCGGTGTTGCATACCCGAACGGCATTGTCGTCAGAAGTATCATCCGCCTAGCTGCTTAATATCCAATGAACTACAGAAGCCTGAAAGCCTCAAATTTAGTAAAGATCAATACGCTTGGCGAACTGAAAGCTGCGGGCTATCAGTCGCGAACCATCAAACAGGAACTGCGAGACAACCTGATTGAGCGCATCCGGGCCAAAGAAGTGGTTTTTCCTGGCATCTGGGGGTACGAAGATACGGTTATTCCTGATGTAGAGCGGGCAATCCTGTCGATGCACCACATCAACCTGCTGGGTTTGCGTGGTCAGGCTAAAACCCGGATCGCCCGGCAGATGATTAATCTACTCGATGAGTACATTCCGGTCGTGGCGGGTTCGGAACTGAACGACGATCCGCTGCAACCCTTGTCGCGTTTCGCTATCGACCTCATTGCGGAGAAAGGCGATCAGACACCTATCGCCTGGATGCACCGCGACGACCGGTACACCGAAAAACTGGCGACGCCCGACGTATCGGTGGCTGACCTGGTTGGTGACGTCGATCCGATTAAAGCGGCAACGCTGAAACTCCCTTATTCCGACGAGCGGACGATTCACTACGGGCTGATTCCGCGCTCGAACCGGTGTATTTTCGTTATCAACGAATTGCCGGATTTGCAGGCTCGAATTCAAGTGTCGCTGTTCAACATTTTACAGGAAGGCGATATTCAGATTCGGGGGTTCAAACTGCGGTTGCCGCTCGATATTCAGTTCGTCTTTACGGCTAACCCGGAAGACTATACGAACCGGGGTAGCATCGTAACGCCACTGAAAGACCGGATCGATTCGCAGATTGTAACGCACTACCCGAAATCAATTGAAATTGGGAAGAAAATCACCATGCAGGAAGCCATTGTGAAGAATGAGCAAAAGAGCATGGTGAAAACAAACGAACTCGTTACCGACCTGATCGAGCAGATTGCGATGGAAGCGCGCGAGAGTGAGTATGTCGATGCCAAGTCGGGTGTATCGGCCCGAATGACGATCTCGGCTTACGAAAATCTGCTGTCGTCGGCGGAGCGCCGGGCGCTGCTCAACAGCGAGAAGGAAACACAAGTGCGCGTGGCCGATCTATACGGCGTTGTACCAGCTATTTGTGGTAAGGTCGAACTGGTGTACGAAGGCGAAGTTGAAGGGCCGGTAATTGTTGCGCAAAGCCTGATCGGTAAAGCGATTCGTAATCAGTTTTTGCAGTATTTCCCGAATCCGGAAAAAGCAAAGAAAGACAAGCGCGGGAATCCGTACCGGAAAATCACCGACTGGTTCGGCGACGGTAACACGATGGACATCCTGAACGACCTGAGTAATCGCGACTACGAAGCCCGAATGAAAACCATCGACGGACTCGATGACTTGGTCGATCAGTTCCATCCACGGCTTGGTAAAGGCGAAAAACTGTTTATGATGGAGTTCGCGCTGCACGGTCTCGCTGAACATTCGCTGGTTGGCAAAAAAGCCATGGATACCGGGCAGTCGTTCAAGGACCTGCTTGGATCGATGTTTAATGCTGGCTCGGCTTTTGGCAAAGAAGACGAAGAGGAAGACGAGGACGAAGACGATCGTTACTAAGTAATTACAGTCTCCGGTGACGGTGCAACCCCACTAGTGAGACGGATAGGGACGAGGGCTTGTTTGTCGGTAAATAACTGACAAACAAGCCCTTTTTCTTTTAATGCGGTGACGCGACCTTAATCGACGTTTAACTAGTCGTTAATTCCATTTTTAGGTACTTATACGTTCTTTGGGGTAGTTCAGTCGGCATGTTTACCCGAGCTGCGCTACCCTATGATCGCTATTGACCGCCGTACGTTTATACAAATTTCGCTGGGCAGTGCCTCAATCAGTCTTCTGAGTCAATGTCAGTCAAATGATCCAGTGCCTGCGCTGCGCTTTGCCGTAGCGTCGGACGGACATCTGGGTGAACCAAATACTCCCTCCGACACCTACTATACAGATCTGCTGACTGCCCTTACCAAGCTGCATCGGACCAGGCCGCTCGATTTCATTGTCATCAACGGTGATTTAATCCACACGGGTAATAATGGGCTGTTACCGGCGGCCAAAGCGTATCTCGACAAGTTACCGGTTGCTTACTACGTCACACGCGGTAACCACGATCAGGTGAGTCTGACGACCTGGCAGCAACTATGGGGATACCCGACCAATCATGTCGTAGAACTGCCCAAGGCGACACTAGTGCTGCTCGACACGTCCGACGAAACAGGCGCTTACCTGTGTGGCGATGCCGCCTGGCTGCGTACGGCAATGATGACGGTTCGGGCTGGTATTCCAGTTTTTCTGTTCATGCACATTCCGTTCATCCACAGTGCCCAGGGGACCGATGTCTGCGGGGATATCGTCAACGTGCTGAACGATTTTCCCGCTATCCGGGGGGTATTCCATGGCCACGATCATACTAAAGACATAGGCCTGTTCTACGGGCAGGCAGCCCTGCTATTCGATGCGCACTTTGGTAGTAGCTGGGGAACCGCCTACCGGGGGTACCGCGTGGTGGAGCAGCACGGCAGCAACCTGTCGACCTATCAATATGATTACGTCAATCAGCAACAGATCAACAGCATGACGTTCTGACTGACTTCCTGACTGCTCTATCAACCGTATCATGTACTTCCGTTTTTGTCTACTCCTGATCGGTAGCTGGCTGTTGCTGGCGAGTCGATCACTCGTGGCGCAACCCATCGAGACCGCGCCTGCTGCTGATTCCGTCCGTGAGAAACCTGTTCGATCGTTATCGTTCAGCTATTCGTATATGAATCCCGTCAGCTACAGAGGACGTACGTTTGGCGTGCATCAGTTTGGGATGGTGCCGCAGCTTACCTACCAGACAGCGACTAATTGGCATTTCTACGGTGTTGGCTATGTATGGAATAACTTTCAGGAATCGAACTTCGGTAAGATCGATTTAGGTGTCGAGAAGGAAGGTATGCTGGGTAAGCACCTATCGTACACGCTGGGCTACGAACGCTGGTTTTTCCCCTCCGCCGACCCTGATGAGCGGCAGCCGCTAACCAATTTTACCGAAGCCTATCTGACCTACGACTGGCACGACTGGTCGCCGGCGGTTGGTACGTACTATATGTTCGGCTCCGAAGAGCTGCTGCAAACCGACCTTCAGCTGAGTCGCTACGTTGGCCTGATCGAACGCGACCGCTGGTCGCTGTTTGCCGAGCCACTGGTGAAGGCGGTGTTTGCCAATCAGAATACACTTATCAACGGTATTTATCAGCCGCAGTTCGACCGGCGGGGGCGGCCACTTCAGGCTATTGCCACGGATAAAAGGCCGTTTGGCCTGGTCGACGTTGAAATCAATCTGCCGATTACGCTGCAAGGGCCTCGCTGGTCGCTGCTTGTTGATCCGCGTATTGCGCAGCCATACAACACACTGCCAGGTGAGCGGACAAAGCCATTTTTCTACGCTGTCGCTACAATCACTTATTCACTTCAGTTGCCTACGTCGCATGGACAAGCACGATAAACAGGTGTTTTACACGCCCTCTCGCCGTCGGTGGCGGCTTTTTCGGGGCACTTTACTTGGGTGTTTACTGCTTATAAGCGTTGTACTGATACTGGCGTTTCTGAGCGTCGACGAACAGGTCTTTCCCTCGTTACCGCAATTGCAGGATAATGAGACGGTATTCCGCAAACTGTCGGTCATCGATAGTAGCCAGGGCGATGGAGCAACTGACGCGGGTGTGCCGGCTGGCTTTCAGCGGCATCTGCCGGTACAGCATGTTGCTGCTAAACGCCCGGCGGTTCGGGCTGGCTTCTACGTTAATTGGGATGCTCAGTCGTATCAGACGCTGCGCGATCATATCGGGCAATTGAACATGGTCATGCCCGAATGGTTGTTCGTAGGTAACAAAGCTGAACTCCAAACCGACATCGATGCGAAGGCCGATTCACTGCTCAAAGCGCATCCTGGTGTTGCCGTGGTGCCGATGATCTCGAATTTCTATCAGGGTAACTGGCGGGGAAAAAACGTGCATCGGCTACTGAGTAATCCGGCACGTCGGCGAGCGTTCATCGCCCAGGTCGTGGCCCAGCTCGATACGCATCATTTTCAGGGCGTCAATATCGACTTCGAAGAACTGAATGAGGAAACCAACGAGACACTAACTGACTTTGTCCGTGAACTGCATACGGCTCTGCATCCGAAAGGCTATCTCGTAACTATCGATACGGCCCCACTTAATCCTGACTACGACCTGCCCGCGTTGCAGCCGTACGTCGATTATATCGTGCTAATGGCTTACGATCAGCATTTTAGTACGTCGGCACCTGGCCCGGTGGCCCCGTATCCCTGGATCGAGTATGTGCTAGAGCAGACCTGTAAGCAACTCCCCTCGGAGCAGGTGATCGTGGGGGTGGCTGGCTATGGCTACGACTGGCCACAGAAAGGGGAGGGCGTCGACATTACGTATCAGCAGGCCATGGCCCGCGCCAACCGGAAATCGGCCACGCCCGTTCACTACGACAATCAGACCTACAACCTGTCGTTTCGCTACCAGGATGATAGCGGTAAATCACACACCGTCTGGTTCAACGATGCTGCGTCGGCATACAATGTGCTGCGGGCGACGGCAGATTACGAAACAGGGGGCGCGGCTATCTGGCGACTGGGTTCGGAAGACGTCCGGACCTGGGACTACTACGCCCGCGACCTGTCGGTGTCGGCTTTGGCACAGAAACCGATCAACTGGCAGCAGTTGCAGCACGTACCGGCGCTGCCCAGTGTCGACTATCAGGGTGAAGGCGATATTCTGGATGTCGAAGCTACTCCGCACGATGGTCGGCTCAAACTGGAATACAATCCAACCGATCAGCTCATCAGCGAAGAACAGTACCTGACGCTGCCCACTTCGTACATTGTTCGTAAAGTGGGCAAGGCCGACAAAACGATGGTCCTGTCATTCGACGACGGTCCCGACGAGACGTACACGCCACAGATTCTGGCTATTCTCGAACGCGAACACGTACCTGCTTCATTTTTCGTGATCGGGCTGAATGCACAGCGTAATATACCGCTGCTGCAGCGCATGGCCCGTGCTGGCTATGAAATCGGTAACCACACGACGCTGCACCCCGACCTGACGACTGTAAGCCCACGCCGGTTGTTTTTCGAACTGAACATGTGCCGTCGACTCATCGAAAGTATCACGGGCCGATCGACCATTCTATTCCGGCCACCGTACAATGCCGATAGCGAGCCCAACTCAGGAAACGAGCTACGCCCAATCGCCCTAGCGGAACAACAACATTATTACGCCATCGGCGAATCGATCGACCCGCTCGACTGGCAGGCTGGCGTAACGCCACAGCAGATACTGAGCCGAATCAGGCAGCAGGAAAATCTGGGAAATATCATTTTGCTGCACGACGCCGGGGGCGATCGTTCAGCTACCGTAAAAGCACTGCCGGCGCTTATTCATTACTATAAGCAGCGTGGTTACCACTTCGCTACGCTGAGCCAACTGATGCACCGCCCCGATCGGGAACTAATGCCGCCCGCACCAATTCAACAGGCAACATTATTTACAGACCGGTCGCTGGTTCGACTAGTTTACTACGGACAGTGCGCGCTGACATGGCTGTTTCTGATTGGCAGTCTATTGGCAATAGCCCGGGTGCTTCTACTGGCTGGCCTGGCGATCTGGCAGAAAAAACGGCAGCGGCCGGTACTCGATTCGTATACGGATTTGGTCAGCATTATTGTGCCGGCGTATAACGAAGACGTGAATTCGGTCCGAACAGTCGAGAGTTTACTGGCCAGTACCTACGCCAACCTGGAAGTGGTATTTGTCGATGACGGGTCGTCGGACAAAACCTACGATGTGGTGAACGCTCGCTTTTCAGGGGATAGCCGCGTACAGGTGCTGAGCAAACCGAACGGAGGTAAATCATCGGCATTGAATGTCGGCATCAGTCGGGCCAAAGGAGCCGTAGTCGTTTGTATCGATGCCGATACGCAATTGCTGCCCGATGCGGTC
>JAKONH010000166.1 GCA_022702045.1 Spirosomataceae bacterium | reverse complement strand
TGTCGTCACTCGATTTTTTTTTGATCGGCGGCTTTATTCTTCTCTACGGCAGCTACATTTTTCGCATTGTCTGGCTGGCAAGGCACCTCAATACGTCGGCCTGGGGGGTAATTCCAAAGTTTTTTTTGCGCGGTATCTACTTCGCCCTGCTTATGATTGCGTTGATGGGGCCCTCGTTCGGCGATACCGAACGAAATCTGACCGCCACGGGCCATGATATCTACCTGATCATCGACGTGTCGCGATCAATGGGGGCGGGCGACATTATTCCGACTCGGCTCGAACGCGTCAAATACGATATTCAACACCTGGCCGATACGCTCCCCGCCGATCGGTTCGGCCTGATCCTGACGGCGTCGCGCTCGTTTGTGTTGTCGCCCCTGACTAACGACCACAATGCGTTCAATCAGCTTGTCCGAACGGTTCGCCCAGATCCATTGGGTGGCGGTACCGATCTGTGCGCGGCTTTGGAGCTGGCGCGGCAAAAATTTCTGACCGATTCAACGACTCGCCAACGAGCGCGGGCGCTGGTACTCTTCAGCGATGGCGAAAACTTCAGCACCTGCGACAACAACACGTTGTCCCGGCTGCGGGCGGCCGGTCTATCCCTAACAACGGTTGGCGTCGGAACGGAAGCGGGCGCGTCGATTCAGGAGGGGAACGGCTATGTACGCGATGAAGCAGGTGAAATTGTACGATCACAGCTCAACAGACCGTTTTTACAGAGTCTGGCCCGCGACGGACGCGGTCAATATGTCGAGGTTGATCGGAGCGGGCAGTATATCAATGAGCTGGCAAGCTGGCTTCGTTCGCAGCGGGGTCGTACCTTCGACCTGAATCGGGTATCGGCGTCGGCAAATAAGTACGATTATTTTCTGCTGGCCGCTCTGATCCTGGTTGCCCTCGATCTGGTCGTCACGTTCCGTACGTTTCGACTATAAAGCAGTTTACGGTATACGGTTTTCGGTTAACGACCGTATTCCCTTGGATACCGTAAACTGAACACGAAATACCGTAAACCGAAAACCAAATACCCAAAACTGAATGCTCTACCTTATGCTGTCGTTCTGGCTGTGGTGGAATGACCTTCCCGCTCTGAACCAGATTTCCCGCAACAATCAGGCGCGTCGGGAAGCCGAGCAGGCTTACCAGGCCGGTCAATATGCGCAGGCGGTCCGATTGTATACTCAGTTGATACCCGTCGATGGACAGACGGACTCCGGCATTCAGTTGAACCTGGGCCACGCGTATTTTAAACTTGGTCAGTATCAGCGGGCGCAACGACAGTACGAACCCTTGTTGCGCATCGACGATCCGGCCCGGCGGACGGCTGCAGCGACGCAGTTGGGGGTTATTGCCTGCACCCGTCGCGACAGTGCCAGGGCACTCGCGCTGTTTGAGCAGGCGCTGCTCGAAGATCCGGCCAACGAAGCCGCCCGTTATGACTACGAATTGATCCGCACCCGCTTTTCCGAGCGAACACCAAATCGACAATTACCACCGAAAGCAGCAACGCCCAAACAGGTCAACCAGCCCAAACCCAGCGGTGGTCAGCAGGTCGAACGGTCGAACCGGCAGGATGAGCGCCTGCGACGGTTTGCCCGCCTGAATATCAGCGAAGAACAGGCGTTGCAACTGCTCGATGCCATGCAGACCGACGATCTCCCCTACGCCCTGACCCGCTCAGCCCGTGAGTCGGCCACACCCGCCACGACGCCCAGCCGGTGGTAGGGTTTGTTTACCGTTTGCAGACGTCAGTTTACGACTGATGAATGGTAGGAATCCGTTGGCCACTACAAAACCCGTGTATAGTAAGTTAGGGATAGATCGTACCTTCGCGGTTACTAAACAACTTACCATGAACGAAGTCGTTATCATTGCTGCCGTCCGCACGCCTATTGGCAGTTTCGGCGGTGCCCTGTCGCCTTTGTCGGCTACCGATCTGGGCGCAGCGGCCATAAAAGGGGCACTGGAGCGGGCAGGCGTTGCCCCTGAACAGGTTCAGGAAGTATACATGGGCAACGTCGTTTCAGCCAACCTGGGCCAGGCTCCTGCCAAGCAGGCGACCTTGAAAGCCGGGCTTCCCAACACAATTCCCTGTACAACCATCAACAAAGTATGCGCGTCGGGCACCAAAGCGATTATGCTGGCGGCTCAGACGATACAACTGGGGCAGGCCGACGTGGTCGTAGCCGGTGGGATGGAAAGTATGTCCAACACCCCCTACTATGTACCCAAAGCGCGGTTCGGGTATAAATACGGTAACGCTGAACTGGTCGACGGGCTGGCTCGTGATGGTCTGATTGATGTGTACGATCAGTGTGCGATGGGTGTTTTTGCCGACCGTACCGCTACGGAATACACGATCAGCCGGGAACAGCAGGACGCTTTTACCGTGCAGTCGTACCGCCGGGCGGAGAAAAGCACGCAGGAAGGCTGGTTTAGCAGCGAAATCATTCCGGTTGAGGTACCGGGCCGTAAAGGGTCGGTAACGATCAGTGAAGACGAGGAATATAAAAACGTGATCTACGACAAAATTCCATCGTTGAAACCCGCCTTCACCACCGATGGTACTGTAACACCCGCCAGTTCGTCGCCCATCAGCGACGGAGCTGCGGCACTGGTCATCATGAGTCGCCAAAAAGCGGATGAACTGGGACTGAAACCGCTGGCCCGCATCGTTGCTTACGCCGACGCCGAGCAGGCACCGGAGTGGTTTACCACCGCCCCGACCAAAGCCGTACCACTCGCTCTCGAACGGGCGGGCCTTACCGCCGATCAGATCGATTTTTACGAAGTTAACGAAGCCTTTGCCGTGGTACCGCTGGCGTTTAGTCAAGTACTGAACGTGCCGCAGGAAAAGATCAACGTCCTCGGCGGCTCCGTCGCGCTTGGCCACCCGCTGGGGGCATCGGGCGCGCGGATCGTCACCACGCTTACCAACGTGCTGCACCGGCAGAATGGTCGCTACGGCGCGGTTGGTATCTGCAACGGGGGTGGGGGCGCTTCGGCCATTATTCTGGAAAAACTGTAATTGCTTATTTCGTGTCCATTCAACAGACCACCTTTCAGTTTCCGGGTCAGACAGGGTTCTACCGGGGTAAAGTACGTGACGTGTATTCGTTTCCGAATCAGCTGGTTATGATCGCGTCTGATCGCATTTCCGCCTTCGACGTCGTTCTCCCCCGCCCTGTTCCACATAAGGGGCAGGTACTGAATCAGACCGCTCAATTTTTCCTCAACGCCACAGCCGACGTGGTTCCCAACTGGCTGCTGTCAGTGCCTGATCCTAACGTCAGTATTGGTCTTCGCTGTGAACCGTACGCCGTTGAGATGGTTGTGCGGGGGTATCTGGCAGGCCATGCGTGGCGGCAATACCGCGATGGTCACCGGACGCTGTGTGGCGTGGCGCTACCGGAGGGTCTGCGCGAAAACGACCGGCTTCCCCAGCCGATCATCACGCCAACGACGAAAGCGCACGA
>JAKONH010000151.1 GCA_022702045.1 Spirosomataceae bacterium | reverse complement strand
CGAGCAAGACGGGTCGCAGCCAGGGCGATGTTTTCAACAGGCGTATCGACTGCTTTAGATTCATCAGGATTACCTCTTTATCAATTCGAACATACCGCAGCCGAACGAGCAGTCGAAGCTTCGACGGGCGTCCTCAGAACGATAATCCAGCCCACTACAAAGCGTATTACTGTCGTCGATCAACCAGAAGTTTACGATGTCGTACTGCTTCTCAAACAGTTTGACCAGATAGTCGACGCGGAACACGCGGTGCGCGTTAAATACGATACCTTGTCGGGTGCTGACAGGCGTCGAAAAGTAGAATCGTCCGCCCGGCTTCAGTACACGGTGTATGTTATCAAGGGCTTTCAGGTGTCCGTTTACGTCGAGCGGATCGCCATAGCGGCCCAGACCAAAGTGCTCGATTACGTGCAACGAACTGATTGAATCGGTATACTCGATCAGTTCGTCGGGCAACTGCATAAAATCGACCTGTCGAAACGTGACATTAGAAATAGGCCGGTTCAGCGGGCGAATATCGAACAACTCGATTGGGCGGAACGTCGCGACGTGAGCCACAAACCCGTCGATACGCGAGCCTATGTCAACATGCTGTGTAGGATTATTCTGAAAAATCCGCTGAGCCATCGTTAGGTCTTGATCGAAGTAGTGGTGCGTTAATTGCCCGCTTTCGACATAGCGGTCGGTCAACACCGGGTAGTAGTCGATAACCGGAAAATCAGGTTGCAGGGGCGCCATTTTTATAATCTGGCGCCGGTCACGCATGAACGCCGATACCCCCCGAACGCTCTGTCCGGCCTCCCGCGCCTTTTGCGCCAGTAAACGGTTAATTTTGTCAAGCATACGTCAGCACTGACCGGAGTCAGTAGTATAGTCAATGATTACGTTCAGCCAATTAGGCACCTTGCCCTGGGGCCGTCTGGGTAACCAGTTGTTTTGCATAGCCGCTACCATCGGAACGGCTCATCGCAATGGTCAGCTATTTGTGTTCCCCCCCTGGTCGTACAGTTCTTATTTTGCCCATCCGCTGCCAACGGGTCAGCTACCAAATGCCTGCGTTTACACCCAACCCTCATTTGCTTACCAGCCTGTAGACCTGCCTACCGGGGACTGGGACCTGCGCGGCTCCTTTCAAAGCGAGCGTTTCTTTGCCGAGGCCGTTGAGCAGGTTCGTTATTATTTTACGCCGGCCCCCGATCTGCTGGCTGACTTGCAGACCCGCTACGGTCAATTACTAGCTCAGCATCCTGTCAGCCTACACGTTCGGCGGGGCGACTACGTGCGACAGCGAGCCGCTTTTCCCCCACAGCCCCTTGCTTATTACCAGACCGCGATCGACAGGTTTCCGCCCGACACGCACTTCCTGGTTTTCTCCGACGATCTGCCCTGGTGCCGACGGCAGTTTACGGGCGATCGATTTACGTTCGTCGAAGGTGCCAGCGACATCAACGATCTGTTTCTGATGAGCTTATGTCGGCACCATATTCTGTCGAATAGCAGCTTCAGCTGGTGGGGCGCCTGGCTCAACCCGTTAGCCGATAAAGTCGTGTATTGCCCGGCTTACTGGTTTGGTCCGGCAACCTCGCCCCGCCCGCAATACTATGCTCGCGACCTATATGCGTCCGGTTTTACGCCCCTCCTGCCCGCCGGTACCAATCCACGCCGTAAAGCCTTTACCTACGCCCTTACCTACCCCGCTTATTCGCTATATATGAGCGTATTGAAAATAGGGGTCAAGGTATTTCGCCGGATAGGCTTGTGGCATTAACCTGTCCTGGACCTGTCACTGCGTACTACTTCAATAACTTATACAAACTTACAATCAGCTGGTTGTGTCGCCGATGCAGCCAGCGTACGGTATCCGACCGTGTGTAGCGCTGCATGGTTTGCTCGTCTTCCCGAAACTGCTCGACGTACTGCTTTCCCCCCTTCGATTGGCCATGAATTCGAAACGCCGACGTTGGCTGACGCAAGATAGCAGGCGGACTTTCCTGTGCCAGTCGTAACCAGAAATCATAATCCATCGTGAAATGCAGGCTTTCATCCAAATACCCGACACGATCGTGAACCGACCGTCGCCAGAACGTAGCTGGCTGGCAAACGGCGTTCGTCAGGCCCAGATATGCGTGGTTCGATAAGCTCCGTAGCAGCTTTTTGTACTGTCGGATCGGCTGCTGAATCGGCTGCCCAACGGTGTCGACAATCAAACAATCAGCAGTTAGCCAGACGGCGTCTCCGTGATTAGCGAAGTACATACCGACAGCCCGTAAAGCACCGGGCAGAAAATAATCGTCGGAATTAAGCCAGCAGACAATGTCGCCCGTAGCCCGTTGTAGCCCCTTGTTGATCGCATCCGTTTGCCCCCGATCCGGTTCTGAGACCAGCGTCAACTGCGTTTTGTATGGGTCAAGCACGGCCAATGTTTCATCCGTCGAGCCGCCATCCATAACGATGTAGTCCAGTCCCGGGTATTCCTGCGACAAGACGGATTCGACCGTTTGCCGGATGAACTGTCCCTGATTAT
>JAKONH010000147.1 GCA_022702045.1 Spirosomataceae bacterium | reverse complement strand
TTTTACCCGGCCATGTCCATTTTAATAACTCACTTATTCGATGACACTACTGCGTTCCCAGCCTGGTCCGGGCGCATCGGAAAACCAGAAACCATTGACAAACCAGTAGCGAATTCGGTCGCCATCTTTGAGCAGGAAAGTCGGAACCTGCCCTACAGCCAATGGTCGCGCCGGTACTTTTCCGGCGCGCAACAGGTGCAATGGTTGCCCGGCCAGCGCCTGTCGACCAGCCACCGATGTGCGGACTAACAATATTCCGGCTTCGCGTAGCGAATCGATATTCAGCTGCGCCAGTTCATCGGTCGATGCAGCAGTTAAGCTCTGTACGTTAGCCGCCGTCAGGGTAAGCCCGGTCGCATCGATTTCATCCAGCCCGCTGAAGGTTGATAGGTCGCCAATGTCTTCGATCTCGCTTTTGTAGGTATACGAACGTGCACCATCCGTGTTCACCTCGTAGCGGTTAATGCCTACATCGACACGAACGGGCTTCCCATTGCGAACGATCGTCGCGTTGCGGATCAGCACATCGAACAGATTGCGGCTATTCTCCGGAATGCTGACGTACCCGTCCGTACTTTCCTGATTATACGTTTCCTCAGCAATCGCCTGCAAAGCAGTTAGTATCGCGACGAAGTTCAATCGCCGGATATTCATCTTCTCCGGATCATCTTTCCAACCGCCTGACTCGATCAACACCAGTGTAGTACCCCACTTCTGAATGTTATCACCGAACGCACGGGGCTCAAATTCATCGTCGAAACGGGCTACCTGCCCCGGTATAAACTGCTGCAACGTCCGGTTCAGACCCACGATCAGTTGCATTGACCGTCGGCGTACGTCGTTTACGGACCGGGCCTGATTGTAGGCCGTTGCCAGAAACGAAACTACCGCCTGCCGACCACTTGAGCCTACACTGTAGCGCGGGTTCTGATCGTGCAGGTTGAAACCGACCAGCGGTTTCAAGGTTTGTTGCAGCTGCTTCAGCAATCGACCCTCCGGTGTCTGCAACCGCAGCGCATCACGGTTCATGTCGATATCACTAGCCGTCCGACGCTGAAACCGTTCGGCCCCGTCGGGGTTGAGCATCGGCACGGCGTAGATCGTCAGCTTCGTCAGAATCGTCTGGCGCAGACTATCGAATTCATCGCCGGAAGCTGTCAGGAAGTGAAAAATGTCGAACAGGGCCATTGTCGCCGTTGCTTCGTCGCCATGCATCTGCGACCATAGCAGTACGTTGACCGGCCCAGTACCGGCTTTTACCTGATATATAGCTCGCTTTTCCAGCGACTCTCCAACTTGGCTTATAGCCAGCGGTGCCTGGTTTCGGAGTGAATCGAGCAACGTTACCATGTCCCGGTGTTTAAAGCGCCGATGGGTAAGCGTCTGTTCTTTATACGTTTCGTGCGTATCGTGAAGCCGACGTGCCAGATCCTGAGCCGAAGCCGTTATGGTTGTTGCCATGAGCAGAAAAAGAACCAGTCCCCAACAGACCAGGCATACTGGCAACAGCGGTATTGACTGGCGTTGAATCATAAGTCAGAGTTTAGAGCCGAGCGCCATGCCGCCGATGGATACCAGCAGACAGAGAACGACGTTCAGGCCGACATTGAGTAAAGCGGTGCCGGTGCGTCCGTTCTGTAGCAATACCGCCGTATCGTAGCTGAAACTGGAAAACGTACTAAGTCCTCCACAGAAGCCCACGCCCACTAGCAGCCTGATCTCCTCACTAGATGCGCGCCCGACAACCCAGCCAGCGACCAGGCCCAACAGTGCACTCGCTCCGATATTGACTAGCAGAATGGCCAGTGGAAACGGCATACCAGCCAGCGTCGGTGGTACGATCCGCCCGATGCCATACCGCAGCAAGCTTCCTGCGCTTCCACCAGCCATCACCAGCAGATACGGATGCGTCAATAAGGCTCTCATATAAGCAAACTTACGAAAAACCCCCGCCCTGTCGACGTTAGGACTTAACGGAGGGCCTTTTTCGCTATTATTGTAGTCACCCGCTCCCTTTTCCCGCCCAACATGGCCCAGCAGCAACTCAAGAAATTACTCGGTGTTGGTTTCGGTATTGCCGTCACGATTGGTGGCACCATCGGTACGGGTATCCTGCGGAAACCCGGCCCGATTGCGCAGGATATTGGCAACCCAACACTGATCATCGCAGTCTGGTTACTGGTGGGTGTCTACGCGCTAATCGGGTCGCTGTCGGTCATCGAGCTGGGCACGATGCTACCGAGCGCAGGGGCCTGGTACGTCTACGCCCGACGCGCTTTTGGCAACTATGCTGGCTTTTTAATCGGCGTCAGTAGCTGGCTGGGCAGTGTCGCGGCTATGGCCTTTGGCGCGTCGGTCATGAGCGAGTACCTGGGCGTGTTGATTCCCGCATTAGTCGGTTATGAAAAGCCGGTTGCGATTGGCATTCTGCTCCTGTTTGTGGCCTTTCACTGGCTGGGGGTGAAATCGGCCAGTCGGGCGCAGGAGGTGATGAGCGTGTTGAAGGCCGCCGGCCTGCTGGCGTTTGTTGTTGTTTGCTTTATCGTAACACCCGCGCATTCCGCTCCGTCGCCCGAACTTACCCGCCCCATCGCCGAAAATGGCTTGTGGCTGGGGATATTGGCAGCGCTCCAATCCGTTTTTTACACCTACGACGGCTGGCATACCGCTGCTTATTTTGCCGAAGAAGACGTCGATCCCAGCCGTAAC
>JAKONH010000146.1 GCA_022702045.1 Spirosomataceae bacterium | reverse complement strand
ATTTGACAAATTCTGGCCATTACCGTACTCGTTTTCCGTATGAGGGCGCAAATTTGGCTAATTTATTCATTATCTGCAACTCGCGTCTGCTTTTTTTTAAATCTATAGGGGCAATGACGGCATTCGTTGCGGCAACAATACCCCCGTTTTCGATGATACGCTTCGGTAAAGACGACAAATCCCTCGGGCGTATAGTAGTAATCATCGGCATCGAGACCGGGGATGGGTGGAAATGCCAATGCGGCCATAACGCGTTTGGGCATGTGCCCGAATAGTGGTATTTTTGAACAGAACGGTTCGGTAACTTACTTAGTTGCAGCCGCTCGTTGGTCGCTTCACAACCACCTCATTTAGTAACCTGTTGAACTATGGAAACGACACTCCCCATCTCGGCCACCGATCAGGCCATGCAACTGGAATGGAACTACGGTGCCCATAATTACCACCCGATTCCGGTCGTGCTGACGCGGGGTGAGGGCGTGTTTCTGTGGGACGTAGAGGGCAAACGCTATTTCGATTTTTTGTCGGCTTACAGCGCCGTCAGTCAGGGCCATTGTCACCCGCGCATCATCGGAGCGATGATCGAGCAGGCGCAGCGGCTGACGCTGACCTCACGGGCGTTCTACAATGATCAGACGGGTCTTTGCGAAAAGTTTCTGTGCGAGTACTTCGGCTACGATAAAGTCCTGCTGATGAACTCCGGGGCGGAAGCTGGCGAGACAGCGCTAAAACTGACCCGTAAATGGGCTTACAAGGTTAAAGGAATTCCCCAGAATCAGGCAAAGACAGTCTACGCTGCGGGGAATTTCTGGGGTCGCACGCTGGCGGCTATTTCGTCGTCGACCGATGCTAGCAGCACCAACGATTTCGGCCCGCTTCTGCCCGGCTACATCATCATTCCGTACAACGATCTCAACGCACTCGAAGACACGTTTAAAAGCGACCCCAACATTGCCGGTTTCATGGTCGAGCCTATTCAGGGTGAAGCGGGTGTCGTCGTTCCCAATGATGGTTACTTGCAGGGCGTTCGCGACTTGTGTACGCGTTACAATGTGCTGTTCATCGCGGATGAGGTGCAGACAGGTATCGGCCGGACAGGAAAACGGATTGCCTGCGACTACGAAAACGTCAAGCCCGATCTGCTCGTGCTTGGTAAAGCGTTGTCAGGCGGAACGATGCCCGTATCGGCAGTATTAACGTCCGACGAAGTGATGCTGACGATCAGGCCCGGTGAACACGGTAGCACGTTTGGTGGTAATCCGCTGGCCTGCGCGGTTACGATGGCAGCCCTGCGCGTAGTCGACGATGAAAAGCTAGCCGACAACGCGATGAAAGTGGGGGCTGTGTTCCGCGACCGCATGACAGCGCTGATTCAGAAAACCGACATGGTTAAGCTGGTACGCGGCCGTGGCTTACTCAATGCTATCGTTATTGCGGAGAAGCATGGCCTGGGCGATGAAACGGCCTGGGAGGTGTGTCTGCGCCTAAAAGACAATGGCCTACTGACCAAGCCGACACACGGCGACAAGATTCGTTTCGCACCACCGCTCACCATTACCGAAGAACAGATGCACGAAGCGTGTGATATTATCGAAAAGACGCTCCTGGCGTTTTAGTTTTACACACAGAGTAACAGGCACGAAGTACACGGAGGTATTAATAAAATCTTTTCTGTGTACTCCGTGCCTGTTACTCTGTATGTAAACTCTTAGTGTGCCAGAACGCAGTCGGCGGTGGGTTGGCCGTTTTTGAACGTACCCGTCACGTGGTCACCGTCCGCAAAATAATAGGAGCCTTTCCCGTTTGGTATATTCTTCTGAAACCAGCCTTCAAACCGGTCGCCGTTGCGATAGTAATACACCCCGTAGTCTGAGCGGAGGTTATCCCGAAAATTCCCTTTGTACTTAATCTTACCGTCGGCGTAGTACTCCGTGCCGACGCCATGTTTGTCACCTTCTTCAAATTCTCCTGCGTACTGTTCACGCGTCGGATACACGAACGTACCCTTGCCATCTTCGCAGTCGCCCGACACGCAGCCTACCGTGGCCCGACCAATCGTGGCCCGGCTGGGGGCAACCGCTGCGGGGCGGGGTGCCGCTATTGCAGGAGCCGGCGCAGCAGCTATGGGTGACGTAACAGGTCGGGGGGCCGATGCTAGCGCGGGCCGGTTCGTCATCCGGCTTTTCGGATACATTGCTTCCGCTTCAAGCCAGCCTTTGCGTACGGCTTCCAGACGGGCCGGTTTCGCCGGGTGGGTCGTTGTTGCGTGTTCGTCGCCCAATGCCCGTACGGCTACCATTGATTCATCAAGCGAGGCCCCCATCTGATGCAGCACGAAGCCCGAAAATTTATCAGCTTCCAGTTCTTTCTGAGGTTGTCCACCCGTTCCGTCGATCGTATGGCCCTGCAGGTGATGACCGATTTCGTGGGCCATGATGCTAATAGCCGACCAGTCAGTTTCGGTTTCTTCCTCGATACTTTGCATGAACGCGGCATCGTATACGATAAACCGCTGCCCTTTCATGACGGTGGCGAAGCAGTTCTCGGTATTCGTGCATTCGATGATTTTGAAATTGCGCATTAGCCCGATCGGCTTCAGAATGCGATCGACTACTTTCTGGGCGTGGGCATTCGACGTTGTCGTAGGTGAGCAGACCACATCGGGGCTAGTCCCGCTTTTTCCCGTATAGTTGCAGATAAAGGCCCCCTTGATAGGAATTTGAGCCGATACGTTACCGGCTAGTGCCAGCAGTAGTATTGCCGACAGTACTGTACTCGCTTTCACAGACATAACCGGGTTGGGGTTAATCAATCAACACGGCAGAATAACGACAAAAAGCGGGTAGTAGTACGCCCGCCGGCCAAACCTGACTTGGTTTTCAACGCTTGTCAGGTTCGAAACTTAGCGACTCATTTAAAAACCTGTTTGCTAACCTTGCCTTTTGCACCGACGGCGTAACAAGTTCCTTTTAGGCAGGCTACCGAATGATGGCCTTCCGTATCGAGCTGCTGCCAGGTTTGCCCCTGATCGGCTGAGATGCCTGTACCGGATGGACCAATCACCAGCAGGCGGTCGCCGGGCAGTAAAGCGACGGCTTCTTTCAACCCGGCCGGAGCAGCGGG
>JAKONH010000145.1 GCA_022702045.1 Spirosomataceae bacterium | reverse complement strand
AATCCGTTGGAGTGTCGTGTTCTGAAACCGATGAATGTACTCAATCGACAGCGATAGCCGGCGCCAATTGGCTGCCACCCGACTGCCGACATCCCAGTTGCGCGTCGGGTCTGTAACAACCTGATTGCTCATGAACCGTACGAGCCCCAGTACTTCCAGATTGACGTTATTCCAGATCCAGCTGCCACCCGGCGTAGCCCAGATACCGTACTTGGCCAGCGTCGAATAGTCGAAGTCGTTGGTCGGAAATTCGACTGATGATGCAGCCGCGACATCCATGCGGAAGCCTTTGCGGAAGTAGTAGTGCCGCTCTACTTTTTTTGCCAGCTCCGCCAGTTTGTAAGTCTTATCGTAGTCGCTGAGCTTCAGAATCATCTGACCCAGCAGTAGCTGACACTGGGAGTTATTTTCGGGATACCGGCCTAGTAATACTGATTCGACTACGTCAATTTGCAGTTGGGTAAAATCGCGGATATACGCTTTGTCGGCGATACGATCGTTGATAACGGTGCCGAATTCCTTGTCCAGGTAAGCCCGAAGTGCATTGCCATTGGCGAAGGTCTTGCCCCGACCGGCTTCCAGAATGTAGCGGGCTGGGGCAATGATAGCGAGCCGACTCGTCAGGGCGGCCAGATCGGTGTCGAAAGCCATTGTCAGTTGACCGGGGAAAAGCGTTGCCCGCAGCCCAAAGCCCAGTTGCTGAATCGTCCGGGTTGAGTCGAGCAGGTTAGCCCGGCGGCCGGTAGCTACCGAAATGGAAAACGACTGTTTCAAGGAGGCTCCCGTCGTTGGGTTCATCAATTGCCGTACGCTGATATCGCGTGGCTTAAACCAGTAGGGTGTAACCTCCAGCGCGTAATTGACTGGAAGTTGCCACGAGCTGCCCGAACTGAAATTCGTCAGCAAGGCCGTTTCGAGCGCCTTGTAACTTTTAGGCCGGGCAATTTCAGCGGGTTGAACGCCAAGAATCGTTGTAGCAGGCGACGAAACGGCGTGAAGATCATCGACCCGCAAATCCTGTGCGTTGACCAGTAAGGGGAGGGCGACCAGTCCGGGTAGCCAGCGAAAGGAGGAGCGGAGCATGGTCAGACGAAAGAAAGGGTGATACTGTAATTGACAGTGCCGTTATCAGTATCGGCGTCGGCGGAGAATGGCGCGAATCGATGATCGTTGACCACAAACCAAAGGCTGGTGCGGTTTGTAAACGGATTGGTGTCCGTAACCAGCGTAACCGTCAATAACGATTTACCCCGAAGCTCGGCTGGGTGGCCAAGCGCGTAGTTGACGATGTTGCCGTAGGCGTACCGGCCCGTAAAGTCTTTGAAAACTGTGTAATTAACGTCGCCATCGCCCCCACGTATGGTCAATAAGACTGGCTGATTAGCGGGGTGGCTTGATAGATCTACGAGTAACGAATCCGTAAAGTCGCGCATAACTGTAAACCTACGAAAAGCCTGTATATCACCAAGGTCACATTCGTAAGCGGTCAGTTTATCCAACTATCAATTTCTGCCCCGGCCGTAACGACGTGGTTTTGATGTTGTTAAGCTTCTTCAGCCGGTCGATAGTCAAGCCGTCGTAACGCTGGGCAATATTCCAGAGCGTGTCGCCGTCCTGGACGCGATGGTACCGGGGTTTGATGTGCCTCGTTTTGGCAACAACTTCTGCTTTGTGGCGGGCCTTTGCCGTACCCTGCTCCGCCAGTCGTTCCGAGCGGGTTTCAGCCGCTTCTTTCAGGATCGTCAGTGTCTGACCCGGCTGTAGCGTGTTCGATTTGAGGTGGTTCCAGCGTTTCAAGTCATACAGATCGACATGGAATCGGTCGGCTACGTCGCCCAGATTGTCTTTCCGTTTGACAACGTACGTTTGTTTTTTCGGCTTCTTCAGGACTACCGTTTCGATGTCTTCATCGGTCTCGTCGGCTGGTTCTGCTACGGCTAGTTTAGCCGCAACGGCTGCTTTCTTCGCCGATTCCGTGCGGGGCTCTTCCGTGCGGAGCTCTTCTTCCTCGGTTACCGGGGCAGGCGACGAAAGCGCGAGGCCATTGGCACCAAGTCGGTTCCAGCCGCTCATTGAGTCGTTACCGTAGCGAACGTCTTCACCCTTCGCCATCAGCATGTGATCCATGACGATCGGCATGCGGCTAGCCGAATCCATGATAGCCCGGCGGTGACTGCGTACGTAGGCAACATGCTGCCGGGGAACGCGCAACGGATAGTGATCCGTGTACTCGGGCAGAATAGTAGTCGTGACAGCCGGGTTCATCCGCTGAAGCTCAGCCAGCGGGACACGACCGTGTTTGGCAAACGTTTCCAGATTGAAATAACCTGTAATCTGCATCGTATCCGTTGGAATAGGATACTGGAAATTTTCGCCGACGATGCCGTGGTCGGCAGCGTGGTTAAGGATGTATGTGAATGCCACAAATTGCGGTACGTAACCGCGCGTTTCCTTCGGTAGTGCGTCGTAGATGGCGTAATACGTCGTACCACCCGTCCGGCGCATCGCCCGCTTGACAACGCCTGGCCCACAATTATAGGCGGCCATGGCTAATTCCCAGTCCTCGAAAATGTTGTACAGGTCGCGCAGGTATTTGCAGGCTGCCTCGGTGGCTTTTACCGGGTCCATACGCTCGTCGACATAATCGTCCTGGTACAGTTTCATGTCGCGGCCGGTACCAGGCATAAACTGCCATAGACCACCCGCTCCCGCATGGGACACCGCCCGTGGATTTAGCGACGACTCAACAACCGAGAGGTATTTTAATTCGTCGGGCATTTCGTACTGCGCCAGCATTTTCTCGTAAAGTGGAAAAAACAGCGGTATCCGCTCAAGCATCAGCTTGGTTGTACTGGCCCGGCGGAACGTAAAATAATCGACGTATGCCTGAACCGCCTTATGGTAGTTCAGCGGAATATCTTTCTGTAGTTTGGCCAGCCGTAGCTTCAGCAGCGTGTCGGGAACGGTTGGAACAGCGGCTACCGTGTCCCGGCGGGTAGCGGTACTGTCGGTGGTTTGAGCCCGGCTGGGCGCGCAGGAGGTAAGAAACAGGCCTGTCAGGCTACAGATTAGCAACGTTTGCCGCAGATACTGGTTCAGACGCATACGATTCAATGTTGTTGACTGGTCGATGGCCCGCAGGCAGCCACATCGACGGTTCAGGTAATGGGTATCCAGTTAAAACAGCCAATAGCCATTTACTTACTCATCAGGTGCTTACTGCAACGATTGGGCCACAGTTAGTAGGCGTTCCTCGGAGAAGGGGGGTGTCATCAGTTGCAGGCCAATTGGCAAAGCTGGTTCGCTACCGTCATACCCGTTCGGAATAGACACGGCTGGATAACCAACTACATTAGCCAGAACGGTGAAAATGTCGCCTAAGTACATTTGGAGCGGATCACTGGTTTTTTCCCCAAGCCGGTAAGCCGTCGTTGGCGTGGTTGGCGATAGTAATACGTCGTATCGGGCAAATAGCCGCTCCATTTCCTGCTGCATCAACCGTCGGACGCGCTGTGCTTTCGTATAGTACGCGTCGTAATAGCTGGCGCTGAGCACAAACGTACCGAGCAGAATCCGCCGACGCACTTCGGCCCCGAAGCCTTCTGTCCGGCTGCGTTTGTACATCGTAATCAGATCCGTACTGTCGGGGCTGCGGTAGCCGTAGCGAACACCGTCGAAACGCGACAGGTTCGACGACGCTTCAGCGGTTGTCAGGATATAATAGGTGGGAAGCAGGTATTTCAGCAGGCTGATGTCAACGGCTTCGACCTGATGACCGGCCGCACGGAGTTGATCCAGTTTCTGCCGGGTGGCCTCACGGATGGCCGGATCGACACCTTCGCTGTCGATACCTTCACGCAAATACGCCACGCGTAATGGCTTGACCGGTGCGGTTACGGCCTGCGTATACGCGCCAACCGGCTGTGTCGATACAGTGCTGTCGAATCCATCGGGACCGGCCATGATTTCCAGCAGCAGGGCAACGTCGGCGAGGGAATTGGCTATGGGGCCAATGCAGTCGAACGACGATGCGTAGGCAACCAACCCCCAGCGGCTGATGCGACCGTAGGTTGGTTTAAGCCCCACGACGCCACAGAATGCGGCCGGCTGACGGACGGAGCCACCGGTGTCTGAGCCGATACTGGCCAGACACAGACCCGCCTGGACAGCTACTGCCGACCCGCCACTCGATCCGCCCGGTACCCGTGTTGGGTCGGCTGCGTTCCGAACAGGGCCAAAAGCCGAATTCTCGTTCGACGAACCCATAGCAAATTCGTCGCAGTTTTGCCGTCCGATAACGATGGCATCTTCAGCCAGTAAACGTTCGACGGCGGTGCCGGTAAACTGAGCAGTAAAGTTGTTGAGGATATGACTACCCGCTCGTAACC
>JAKONH010000131.1 GCA_022702045.1 Spirosomataceae bacterium | reverse complement strand
TCGACACAGCAACCGTCATGATTCAGGCCGTCAAAGGGAAAGCCAACCGTGATTTGACTATCTCGCTTGATCAGCTAATCAGTCCAACCGTTACGGTAACGAAGGTGCCGTACAATCCGCTGGAAATTCGGCGTGATGAGTTGGCCGAGTTTATCCGTCGTACCAATGAATACCTAGCGATCGAGCGGCAGATTCGTAATAATCGGGAGGTATTGCTCAACGCGGTAACAGTGCGGGCCAAACGCGCGGAAGTGGTCGATTCGCGAAGAATATATGGCCGGGCCGATGCCACGGTAAAATTCGATCAAACGAACACAGCCGGGCGGCTTACCGTACTCGATGTCATTCAGGGCCGCGTGGCGGGTGTGCAGGTGACAGGTTCGGGGTTCAACGCGCAGGTGCAGATACGGGGGGCGGTTAACTTTAGTGGAGCCATTGCACCGCTGTTCGTGCTGGACGGTATGCCTGTCGATTTGCAAACGATCAATAGCCTGTCTATTCAGGATGTTGATCAGGTCGACGTGTTGAAAGGCGCAGCGGCTGCCATTTACGGTTCACAGGCTGCCGGTGGGGTGATTGTGGTGTTGACGAAGCGCGGATCGCCTAACTACGATCTGATGAAGGAAGCGGCACCGGGCACGTTGATTGCCAAACTGCCAGGCTATACACCTGTTCGTGAGTTTTATGCACCCCGCTACGATGTGGCCTCGAACGAACCGCCCCGCCCCGACTTCCGAACGACGTTGTTCTGGGCACCTATGGTGCAGACCGATGCAACGGGTAAGGCCACGGTTTCTTTCTTCACATCTGACAACAAGACGACGATACGCTTTACCATTGAAGGCACGACCATCGACGGTATACCCGGTACAGGACGTGAACGAATACGGGTTGAGTAAAACGTGGTGTGGATAGATAGTGGGACATATACGCTTTAGTGTACTGATTTGTCTATTTATTCGTCGCTCACGTCTATGCGTACTCATTTATTTACCTTGCTGATCGGTCTGCTGACCACGTCCGGCAGTACGGCCATTGCTCAGACTACCAACTACCCGAGTATCGGACAGGTTGTTCGGACCGACGCCCGGCTCGACAACCTGATTCCGAAAGACGCTAAAATCGACGTGCTGGCGAGTGGCTTTGTCTGGACGGAAGGACCGGTTTGGGTACGGCCACGGGCGGGGCAGGCGGGTGATTTTTTGCTGTTCTCCGACGTGCCGCAGAACACCATTTTTAAATGGACGGAAAAAGACGGCGTCACGACGTTTTTAAAACCGTCGGGCTACACAGGGTTGGGCCGGTATAGCGATGAGCCCGGTTCCAACGGTCTGACGATCGATCCGCAGGGCTATCTGGTAGCGGCTGAACATGGAGACCGGCGTATTTCCCGGATGCCACTCAACGGTCTGGGCGGTAAACAGACGCTGGCGGACGGTTATCAGGGGAAGCGGTTAAACAGCCCCAACGATGTCGTTTCGCATTCCAGCGGTAGCTATTACTTCACCGATCCGCCTTACGGTATGCCTAATCGTGAGAAAGACACGACCCGGCAGCTAGGTCTGAATGTATATCGAATCAGCCCCGCGCAGGCTGACGGTCGGCGGACGGTTTCAATAGTGGTAAGTGACCTGACCCGCCCCAATGGTGTTGCCTTTTCGCCCGACGAAAAAACGTTATACGTCGCCCAATCGGACCCGGCCAACCCAGTTATTATGGCGTATCCAGTGCAGGCCGACGGCATGGTTGGAAAGGGTCGGGTTATTATTGGTAAGGAGCAAATGGCAAAACAGGGCCTGCGGGGTGGTTTCGACGGGATGAAAGTTGATCAGGCAGGCAATATATGGGCAACGGGTGGCGGAGGTGTCGTCGTACTGGCGCCAACGGCGGGAACTGGCCCCTACGATTTTCTGGGGCATATCCGCGTCGGTGGTGCCACCGCCAACTGTGCATGGGGCGATGACGGTTCAACGCTGTATATCACTGCTGATATGTATTTGTGCCGTATTAAAACCACCGCGAAAGGGTTTTGAGGAGTTTAAACACGGAGGAAGAGCGGATTCACGGAGCATACAGAAAGCAGGAGTCGTTTTGCAAGTTTGCGTTCGTCCTGTTGCTGACAGCGGGAAGGCAGGCGTCAAAGGCAACATCCTGCCGCAGAAGGTCTAAAGAGGTTCAGTAAGTTCCTAGTCCTGTGCGCTCTGTGATTAGCGCAATCCCTCCGTGTTTAAATCCAAACATTTATTAAGCGGTAGGTAGGTAATAGTACCGGAATACAAAAAGCTTCTTTCATACTGGCATTCTTTTCTCGTAATTTTGTTGTAGCGGCAACTGCCCACCTATAAGAAATTACCTGAATGCTGGAGAATCGTAAGTACGTCGTTATCGGCTTTTTCTGTCTGATTGGGGTACTGTATCTGGCCCGGCTTTTTTACCTGCAAGTACTGGACGACAATTATTCGCTGGGCGCGTCCAAAAACTCGATCAAACGAGTCATCGAAGTACCATATCGCGGGCAGATCTATGACCGTACGGGCACAAAACTGCTGGTCGACAATACCCCTGTATACGATCTATACGTCACACCGAAGCAGGTTCGTATCAGCGATACGGCGGCTTTCTGTCGATTGATGAATATTGCCAGGCCCGATTTTGATAGCATCATGGGGCTGGCCGTCAACTACTCGAAAGTAAAGCCCTCGCTGTTCATGCGCCGGCTGTCGAAAGAAGACTTTGCCCGTATTCAGGATGCGCTGGTCGACTACCGGGGTTTCTCGCCAAAAATTAGTTCGATGCGTACCTACCCATCGCACACGATGGCCACCGCGCTGGGGTATGTCAGCGAGGTGTCGCGGAAGCAACTCGATGAACAGGAATACCCGTATTACCGACAGGGCGATTATATCGGACATGGTGGTCTGGAGCAGCAGTACGAGCAGGAATTGCGGGGGCGTCGGGGCGTGAAGTTTATGATGCAGAACGTGCATGGGGTTAATAAAGGATCCTGGAAAGATGGCGCGTACGACACCGTTGCCGTGGCTGGGCAGAACCTGATTACGGGCATTGACGTCGACATTCAGCGGTTTGCCGATAGCCTGATGCAGCACAAAGTGGGGGCGGTCATTGCCATCGACCCGGCTACGGGTGAGATTCTGGCGTCGGTGTCGGGCCCGACCTTCGACCCCGAGATGCTGTCGACAAACTCATTCTCAAAGAGTTATTCAAGTTTGTTGCGCAACCCATATTTGCCACTATTTAACCGGCCAATCATGGCTAGTTACCGGCCCGGCTCGACATTTAAACTGATTCAGGCGTTGCTGGCGCAGCAGGACGGTACCCTTAGCCCACACACGGTCTACGGCCACGCGGGGTCGCCCATGCGTTGCCATTGCCGGGGGGGGCAGGACCTGCGGGGCGCTATCGGTAATTCCTGCAACCCATACTTCTACCAGGTGTTTCGGCGGATGATTTACAACAATGCTGAACGCAATACCTTCAAAGCATCGGCGATTGGGCTGGCGAAGTGGCACGAAGGCGTCGAGAAGTTTGGCATCGGTCAACGGCTGGGTGTCGACTTACCCAGCGAGCGACTTGGAAACCTACCCGACGTACCGTATTACGACAAAATGTACGGTGGTGCCAATCGCTGGAAGTTTTCCTATGTGTCGTCACTAAGTATTGGCGAAGGTGAATTGCTGGTTAGTCCCCTCAAACTGGCCAACCTGGCAGCGGCTATTGCCAATCGAGGCTGGTTCATTACACCACATTATGTGCGGGGCTTTGGTCGCGCTGGCGCGGGCTTACCGGCTGAATATACCCAGCGGCATGAGACAGGCATTGATCGGGCTTATTTCCTGCCTGTCATCGATGGGATGCGCCGGACGATGGTCAACGGGAGTGCACGATCGGTCAACTTGTCGACCATTGATTTGTGTGGCAAGACCGGAACATCGCAAAACGCTAAATTCGGTCATCGCTACGACCACTCCGTTTTCGTTGGGTTTGCCCCGATGAACGACCCTAAAATTGCCATTGCCGTATTTGTGGAGAATGCCGGCTGGGGCAGCGACGTGGCCGCACCAATTGCCGCCCTGATCGCCGAACGGTACATCCACAAGCGGACGATATCGAAACATGTGGCAAATCGGATGATGAATGCCTACTACCTGCCACCGGCAGAAAGTGGTTCGATGTACCGCAAACCGGCCCCCCGTCGTTCGCGCACAGATTCTACCCACAACGGGCAACCCCGGCGCACCGACTCGATTCCGACGCCCAAAGCCGTTGCGCCCAAGCCTCTGATGACAAATCAACCCCGCCCCGTTCAGTCAGCTGGTCTGGCGGGAAATTAATTATCAATTTGTAGTTCGTAGTGTGTGGTTCGTGGTTGGGCTGCCGCCAGAGAACTATACACTAACCACTACGAACTATAAATTCGTTATGCCTCGCAGCAACGATCCGTTTTCACAAGATATTGATTTACTCACGCTGGTGCTATACCTCGGTTGTGTCACGATGGGGTGGCTCAACGTGTATGCCGCCGTGTATAGTCCCGAAGATCATACCAGCCTGTTCGATTTTTCGACGAACGCCGGTAAACAAATGATGTGGATTGGTACGTCGGCCATTCTGATCATCTGCATCATGGTGGTCAACCATAAGTTTTTCGACTCGTTCGCGTACCTGATCTACGGCTTCATGATTCTGTTGCTGCTGCTGGTGCTGGTAGCGGGGGCCAACGTAAAAGGGTCACGGTCCTGGTTTAAAATTGGCTCGTTTTTACTGCAACCGGCCGAGTTTTCCAAACTGGCTACGGCCCTGGCGCTGGCGAAGTACATCGATCAGCCGGGAATAAACCTGTCGAAGGGAAAAGACCTCTTGTATGTATGTGGGATCATCGCGCTACCCTGCGTACTAATTCTGGCGTCGAACGAAACTGGGTCGATGCTGGTCTTCGCTTCCTTCGTCATCATGCTTTACCGCGAGGGCTTGCCGGGCTGGATACCAGCCGTCGGTATTTCGGTTGTTGTACTGTTTGTGCTGGCGCTTATGTTTCCGCTGCTGTACATCTTTATCGGTGTCATCGTGCTGTTGGGGCTGATCGTGTTGCTGATGCCGCGCTACAACCGCAATGTCAGCAACCTGATTTCGCTGGGACTGGTCGGTGTCGGTATGATGGTCGTCGTTGTGGGCGTCGACTTTTTTGTCAACAGCGTATTGCAGAAGCACCAGCGTAACCGAATTAAAGTGCTGGTCGACCCGACGGTTGATCCGCTGGGTGTGGGTTGGAACGTTACTCAGGCCAAGATTGCTATCGGTTCTGGCCGGCTGCACGGGAAAGGATTTCTGGAGGGTACGCAGACCAAGTTTGACTTCGTTCCTGAACAAAGCACCGATTTTATTTTCTGTACCATTGGCGAAGAGCACGGCTTCATTGGTAGCGCCGTCGTGATTGCGCTGTTTCTGGGGTTGCTGGCCCGAATCATTGTGCTGGCCGAAAAGCAGCGCAGCCGGTTCGCCCGTGTCTACGGCTATTGCGTGGCCGGGGTCATCTTCTTCCATGTCATGGTCAATATAGGCATGACTATCGGTTTAATGCCTGTCATCGGCATTCCGTTGCCCTTCTTCAGCTATGGCGGCTCATCGCTGTGGTCGTTCTCGATTTTACTCTTTATTTTTATTAAGCTCGACGCCCGGCGAAACGCTCTGGCGAGATGGTAAGTCGTTGGTTTAAGATTTGTTATTTTACTGGTTAAAGTGGGTGCCTGAGGTAATGGTAAACCGTTGAATCTGGACCGTTGCCAGTAGAGCGCTGGCTTATCGTACGCGTATTACCAACGACGCTTCATCTTTTTCGCCATTGGTGAACCCATTGCCCAATGTCGAGTTGGCATTGATTTCGTTGGAGCTTACGATCTGTCCCTGCAATAAACCAGTATTGGTGAGGAAAAACTGCGAATAACGTTTCGGTGCAGGTAGCCTTACCAGCAGGCTGGCAACTCATCGGACCAACAGCCAACCTACAATTTACCTCAATCGCTGCTTTAAATAGCGTTACCCAGAACGTTCAGATAAAGGTCCCTTATTCTGAACGATCAGTGCGCATGTTATGCTGGAATTTGTTCGAGGGGCCAACTGGTCAGAGACGATCGATAAGCACAGGTCGACCTTGTCGGGATCCGGTGCTGGCTGGTTGCCTATCACATTTGGTAAGGGAGTTTGATTAGGGTTGACTGAAGCGAAGAAATGCATCGTTGTGTCATTACCTGTACGAATGTCGACCGAGGCTGCATCGTCCTGCCCATCACCGGTTCCGCTAGCGAACTGACTGTCTGGGTCGAGTGTACTGGCGCTTAGTAGTTGAGCCGTATTCCAGAAGTAACCGCTACTAGCTGGGGTAGCGTTAACCCTGAAACGGGTAGGCCTTATCCTTAGTAAACTACCCCTCAATCTGCCGGTAGAAGGCGTCACGGTAGGTATCGCCGATGGGGATGACGGCCTTGCCGATGTAAATGC
>JAKONH010000119.1 GCA_022702045.1 Spirosomataceae bacterium | reverse complement strand
GTGCAGTCGATGTGGTGATTTTTGGTGATTGCCGCCGACTCGCCCAGCCAAAGCGAGGGTTGCCGGTTCGTCTGATGCCTGAAATGGGCTGAGTCGGTATTGACCGGAAATCCCGTGATCCAGTTGCCCCGCCCAATGGTGGCGTGCGCTCCCAATTCCACCTGACTTAAATTGATGGCGACCGTGAGATGATCGATATAGGCGTGCTCACCCATGATGAGCATATCGGGAAAAATCCAGGCCATGCCGATGCGGGCCGTCGGCGCGATGCGGTAGCCAAACCAGCGGTTCAGCGCGCGCCGGCGCAACGACCAGGGCAATAGGTAGGTGAGTAGTTTTTTTAGCATCAGGCAACAGAAACGGGCGTCAGGTTGTGCAGCCGGAGATACGCGTGCATAATGGCTTCCGGCGCAAAGCGGGTTGCATTGGTCAGGCCACGCTGTGCGTATCCGGCGCGGTTATCGCCCTGTTGCAGAAACAGCAGTGCCTGCGCGAAAGCGGCCGAATCGGTCGGGTCGGCGTGTAGCGCCGTTCCGCCACTTACTTCCGGCATCGGTTCGACATCACTGGCGATAACCGGCGCTCCGCAGGCTTGCGCTTCGATGAGGGGCCAGCCAAACCCTTCTGAGAACGATGGGAAAACAAAGGCATCGCAGGCACTATACAACGCCACCAGCGTTGTATGGTCCGGCCCAACGACGGACACGATCCGATCGGTCAGCCCCAGATCGTGGGCCAGCGCGCGCAGTGCATCGTCAAGGGCCGCCCCCGCGAAGCAGATGGCACCGTTCCATTGGGTACCCGCCTGTGCCACCATCTTCAGCAGCATAGAGCGGTTTTTACGGGCCATGTCCGATCCGACATGCAGCAGGAACAGACCGGGCAGGGTAATACCCTGTTCGCGCAGGTGTTGCCGGGCCGTCAGCGTGTCCATCGGCCAGAATTCACCGTTGAACGTATTGTGAATAACCTGCCAGCCCGGTTGCTGAGCCGCCGTCGTGCCAGCCAGTTCTTCGAGTTGCCGACGGGTCAGGTCCGACACACAGGCGACGTTGCGGGCGCGGCTGAGGTAATATAGAATCCAGCGTTGCAGCAGTTTGCCAAAGCCAGACGCCGGGCAGTGGGCATCGGCATAGCCCATAGCTCCGCGAATGGCCAGTACGTCGTGGCAGGTGACGGCGGTCTTGTCGGCGGGCAGATGGGCCAGGTAGGGCGCGTTAGAGTGGTCGCAGACGTGAAACCGGACGGCTTCCCCCGACCGCGTCAACTGACTAACCCGCCAGCGCAGTTGCAGCGGAAATAGAATCCATTTATCGATGTAGCCCAGCCATTTGCCCAAGCCTGTCTTTGTATGCCGGAAGGGTTTGCCAAACAGGACACCCGGTCGCCAGATTGTCGTCGCGAGATCGACCTGCTGGAAGCCAGCCCGAAGCATCTGCGCGAAGCGCTCCATGCTTTCCTGCTGGTCGGGTGGGTAGTTGCCAATCAAAATGATACGCATAGGGATCAATTGGGTTTGGGTTGACGGAGCGACGCGAGAAAGGTGCCGCCGATCAGGGTACTAAAGCCCAGTGCTGCCGGTTGTGCCCACTGCGCTTGGGGCACCATCATCAAAACGTAGCCGAGCTGCATCCACGGCAGGAAATCGCCCTGCGCCAGTCGACGGTAACCCAGCCAGCAGAATTCAAGGCTGACGCCGACGCGCATCAGAATCAGCAACAGGCCCATCAGTGGCCCCAGTTCGCCAATAACCCGGCCCCATTCACCTTCTGAGATAAGAAAGTCGCGGCTCGACCCACCCCGGATCAGTACGCTGCCTGCGTTGGTTCCCATGCCCTGCCCATAACCCCAGAAGGGCTGATCGAATGATCCGGTAACGGCCTCAAACAGTCCCCCTAGCCACCGCCCCCCCAGCGACCCTGATACGCCCCCTTCGACATCGCTGGCGCTGGTGAACCGCGAAACGAAGGCCTCAATGGGGGTTTGCAGTACCGGGAGTTGGCTAAGAATGGCGATGACGACCAGCGCGCCAACGACCAGCAGTATCATCTGCTTACCGTACTGCGGGTTGCGCAAAATGGCGATAGCGGCAAAGCCAAAGTCGATGGCGACAAATAGTAACAGGCTCCGGCTAATGGAAAAGGGTACCGCTGCCGCCATACCGGCTGTAGCAGCCAGCAGCGCCAGTCGGCTGATGCCTTCGGCTTTCAGCCAAAAGTAAAAAATAAAAATACCGGCCAGTCCGAAGTAAAGGTGCAGCCCGTTAGTAAACGAAAACGTGCCGGGAGGCCGGAAATAGCCCATAGCCCCGTCGAAACCAGCTCCCGCCATATCGCCCCCGACGCCCCGGTTAACCCAGGCTGATTGCGGGCTGTAAAACTGAACGGCAATCAGTATTGCCATGGGAATGGTGAGCCAGACGATGGTTTTCCCCAGCTTTACGACGTCGTCACGGTTGAATACTGCCCCAATGATGAACATGAGCGGAAAATGAAACAGCAGAATCCGGGCACCATATAAGGCTACGGTGATATTGCCGTGACCCAGGAAGACCGCCGTGTACGTGCCGATCAGTCCGATCAGCATAACACCCAGCACGTATCTGTTGATGGGCAAAAAACCGCGTCGCCAGGCTTCGTAGATAAGGAAGATAGCCACTGGGTCGCGCACGATCAGCAAGGGTGTTGCCAACCCCGGCAGAACCCATTTGCGCAGGGCTCCTTCCAGAATCAACAGCCAGAAATACAGCCAGATACCCCGGCGCAGCCACCGACGGGTGTCGGTCATCTCCACCACGGGCAGACCGGAGATCCGGTAGCCTGGCTGGGGCGTCGAAGGCTGGGTAGCTGGCGTGGTTATGTACATAATAAACGTAGTCTGAAATCAGGCAATCAGTGTGTGCAATGCATCGACGATCGTCGTGCCGTAGCGTTCCCAGGTGTAGGTGGCAGCGTGTGCCTGTGCCTGCTGGCCCATCGCCGGGATAGCCGACCGGTTGTCGAGAAACCAGGTCAGCTTCTCGGCGATGGCCTGCGGATCGCGAATCGGTACCAGAAAGCCAGTCTCGCCTTCTTTGATCAGGTCAGCTCCGCCCGTATTGGCCGTGATAATCAACGGTAACCCCTGACTCATTGCTTCCTGCATCACCAGCGCCCGTCCTTCCACGATCGAGGGCAGACAAAACACATCGCAGGTGCGCATCAGCGCCAGCACCTGATCGTGTGGGCGACTGGGTTCGTAGGTAAACGCAGGTAATACCTCCCGGTAAAATTCCATGGGTGCCATCAGGTGCCCCAGGACGACCAGCTCGATATCGGTTCGGTTGAGCAGCTTGATGGCGGCAAACAGGTCACCCAGCCCTTTGCGCTGGCCCATCGACCCGGCAAACAGTACCCGGAGTGGCCGATGGGTTGTGCCGGTCGGCCGTTGCGATGGGTTGGTTGCAGGCGTTGTAATGGGCGACCCGAAGGGGGAAACGATGGTTGGCTTACCCGCAGCCCAGGCTGGAATCGAATCCATGACGAATGAACCTGGTCCTATGACTACGTCGGCCAGTTCCAGTTCTTTCGTCTTGCGTTCCAGTTTGGCGGGCGAATCCTGAATGCCCCCGCCCAGCGTACCGGCCCAGGCCGGCACTCGTTCTGCTTCTTCGAGCATCAGTCGACGACCGGTTTCCCAATAGGCAATGGGCAGATCGTAAATGCACTTCAGGCCCATCTGCTTTGCCTGCTGGAACGTTGCCAGCGCGCCGTCTTCGTAGGCATATACAGCATCGACGGCTGAACGGCTACCCAGTTGGGCAAGCCGACGGGCATTGGCTTTATCGAAATCCTGATACACTGCATCAATGCTCGCCCAGCCCGTCTCGTGGCGGACCGATGTGCGGAACCCTAGTTTCGGTAACGCCAGGCGGGCCATTTCCCGCATCGGGCGCGTATGGATCTGTCCGGCCGAGACGGCAAACGTCCGGCGCAGCCATTCACTGCGCACACTACCGGGCAGCAGCTTTAGCCAGGCCGCGTCGGGGTTGGCCGCCAGCGTGGTGCTAAACTCACGCAGCGTATCGCTGGCAAGTAAAGCGGCTAGTACGGCCCGTACGTTAGCGTTGCCGGTAGGGTGCGTCAGAACGATGGTCATGCGTTAGTTAGGCAACGAAATGGTGGACTCCTGTTGGGCTGGAACCGACACGGAGCTGGGTGATTGGTAGCGTGTCAACCGGAGCCGGTTGAGCAGAGGCTTTACGGGGCGAATATGAAACAGAATATACAGCACTCGCTTTATGCCTCGTGGTGTCAGGATGCGTCCGCGGTACCAGGGGCTAAGTAAGATCGATACCGCTTGCTTCCTGCGACCAATGTTGACCGCTTCCGTAATGGCGATGGGCGCACGTTCAGTCAGGCGTCGCTGCCGGATCGCAGCGGCCATCTCGGACGGAACAGGACCGTCGCGCATGATGATGAACGCCTGCAGGGCCTGATCCGCTGTTTTCGAGTGCGACATCGAGTCGGGCAGGAGTCGATACTTGCCGACAAATTTATCGACGAAGCGCATCTCGTAGCCAGCCAGGCCGATTCGGTAGCTGAAATCATATTCACAGCCATTCCCTACGTCGTAGCGCCATTTGATGTGCCGGGCTACGGCCGCGTCAATCAGGTAACCATTGTTGGGAAACTGCTGGCTCAACCCAGCTTCGAACGGCGTGAGTACCGCACCCTCGTATTGCTTTTCTCGGTAAAAATCCCGGTTAAATGTCTCCGACGACACTTCGTCAATGACGCCGTCTTTGTCGATGATATACTGCTTACCGTAGGCTACGCTAGTAGTGGGGTAAGCAGTAAAAACAGCGGTGAGAATCGCAAGGGATTCAGGCATTAACAGATCGTCGTCGTGCAGTAGCATGATTCTATCGCTGACGGCTGCTTCCAGAAGCATATTGACGTTGCGAGCCTGCTTGAGCGACGGTTTATTGTGTATGTACCGGATGGGTACTGGGGAGGTTTTGGCAATTGCCTCAACGACTAGCTGGCTTTCGTTACCGGGCGAATCGTCACCAATAACCAGTTCATCCGGAAGCTTAGTCTGCGCCAGACATGAATTAATGGCCTGCGCCAAAAAGTCAGGACGGTTGTACGTAGTAATGATAATAGAGGTAGTAGACATACGCGGAGTGGACTAGGTAACTGTATACTTTGTAATGGTAATACTATTCGCGGCTGGTAATTATCAGGCCATCCAGCGCTGCATATCGTTGCCGATCATAGACCAGCTGCGCGTCGACCAGAACCAGTCGTGTAGCTGACGCCGGCGGTGTAAACCTTCGTCGTTGATTAAGAGGCCTGGATTGGCGGTTACTTCGTGCGGGCGAAAGATAGCCTGACCGGGTGGGCTATCCAGTTTTTCGGTTACGTCACAGATAACCGGAACGGCGTGAGCGGCCAGGGCGGCAAAACTGCCCGACTTACGCAGACTATCGGCATCCTGCTTGATGATCGCTGCTTCAACGGTTAATAGCTGTTGCGAAACCTCAGCTGGTTCCAGGGTACCCAGTTGAATCAGCTTTCCCGGACCGAACGTACTGGCGGCAAAGGCGGCTTCTTCTGCCGCGAATGCCGTGTCGATGGGACCAATAGCTGTGATCTGTTTCAGTTTTCCCTGCGCAAACAGAGATTGGAGCAGGGGCTGGTGAGCCTGCATCGCCCATAATCGGGTGTGTGACAAGCCAAAAAGCGCCCATACCCCCGACTGGCGGTCGCTCTGAAAGCCAATCTCACGTTCTATTGGTTCGATGTTAGCGCCAACCAGCCCCAGGCGTACATCTGTCTGTGAACCCAATAACTGGTGCAGGCCGTCCTGCTGACCGCTGGTCAGGGTCGTGATCCCGTCAGCTAATTTGCCAACCTGGTAAGCTGACCAGCGAGCCAGCCGGTTGCGGGCAATCTGATGAATACGGAGTTTAAGGCTGTCGCTCCACAGTTCGTGGAAAAAGACGAATACGCGATTCTGGCTGTTCTGCCGACGAAAGCGCTGAAGGGCCCGTACCAGGTTGAGCGGCAGGCCGGTCCAGGCGTAGCTGGTTGGGGTAAAGTGGAGCAGTACGTCGGTTGGCAGGGGGGACGGAGTCGTCAGTGCGTCGAGCCAGTACCTGACCGGCATCGAATCGGCCCCGTTGATTACTGTAGGAACGTCCTTTACGCCAATCGTTGTCGACTGGTAATGCGTAGCCAGCCGCTGGGCGGTCAGGTACGCGTAGTCACTCACTCCGCAGATATTCGGCGGGGCGGTGGGTGCTATAACTACTAAATGGCGGTCGGTTATCATCAGGCTGGTTGCAGAGCGGCCATCGGCTGACCAGCGTACGCGTTACGATAAAAACTCATGGGTTTCAGAAAGCTGGCCAGCGTCTGCTGACCGGTCAGTCCACGCTGGGCGTATTCTGCACGGCTCATCTGCACGGCCTGTTGCATACAACGGGCCAGATCTGCTACGTCACCCGGTTCAGCAATCAGGGCGGCCGGGCCACCCGCTTCGGGCAGGCCACCGTCCCGCGTGACAATGGCGGGTACGCCTACGCTACGGGCTTCGATGGGGGTCAGACCCAGGTCTTCCTGTGTGCGGGCCGGTGCCAGTAACCACTTCGTTGAAGCCATGTACTGTTCTTTCTGCTCGTCGTCGACGAAGCCCGGCATACGAACGCCTTTCAGGCCTAATTCATCGATCAGAGCCAGTACCGTGGGTTTCAACGGGCCGTCACCCAAAATGGTTAATGGCCACTCTTCCGGATCGAATTGATTCTGCGCGTACGCTTTCAGCAGTTCTTCGATGCCTTTATTGACAATCCAGCGGCCGACAAACAGAAATCCGCTGCGCTCTTCGGGGGGGCACCAGCCCGTTGGGAGTCGGCAAACGGTCGGTATACAACTGCTGTTACTGGCTTTTTTCGTCTGTTCCCACGTTTGCCAGACGAAGTTGGAGTTATACCAGCGTTGGTTGGCGGTTTTGATAGACAGGCGCCAGATCAGATTATGGAGGCTGGTGCCTGGTAGCCGTCGGTTATGAACCGTCAGCAGAATTTCTTTACCTAGCAGCCGGGCCGGGAATACGATGTCGGGCGGCATATTTTGCGCATGTAGTACATCCGCCCAGCGAATCAACGTGAGTAGTTCATTCGTGCCGCGCCGGACATAGTGTACGTCGGTGCAGGCGTTGCGGGCCGAGTCAATCAGGTTAGCAACCGGTTCCATACCCTGCACGATTTTGAAGCAGAGTTTCACCTCGTACTCCTCCCAGGCAGAAGCCGCTTCGGCCAGCGCAATCATATAGGCTTCGATGCCGCCGTAAACACCCTGCGATGACCCAATAATCAACAGCTTCTTTTTCTGCGTAGTCATACCGATGAGTAAGTTCTTAGTAAGCGACCAGCGCTGCGGGTTCGGGCTCCTGTTCTTTCACCTTCCGAATGGAATACAGCGCGTAAGCTGCGTGCATGGCAAGCTGAACGCCAGCCGTAAGAATGTCGAGCGTAAAAATGCCGCGCAAAGTCGAAATGTCGAGTAATCCGATGCCGATTGCCGCCGACAGCACACTAATCGAAATGGAAATGACCGGATTAATGACCCAGCCTTTGCTGGTACAAAGCAGAAACAGGGACGATGCGACAAAGCTCATGCATTTGCCTACCATCATCAGCACCATCTCGGTCGTCAGCCCTTTGTAGTCGTGGCCCAGTACCCACAAAATCTGGTTAGAAAACAGAAAGACAGCCCCAATGACGGCGATACTTACCACCGCCAATCCCATCGAGATGCGGCCAAACGTTTTCAGCAACAAAGCTTTGTCGTCGGGTAGACGGGCGAAGCGGGGCAGCACCAGCGAGGCAAAGAGTGTGCTCAGCAAGGTGAGTGTGATCGCCAGTCGGCCCAGCGCACCCAACTGCGCAACAGCCGCCGTTGATCCATAAATAGAGACAAGCCAAACCGCGAACTGACACCAGATGCAGTAATAGATAGCGTCAGGCAGCAGCCGCTTTACTTTTTGCAGTACTTCCTGTTTAATGATTGGGTCGGGCTGTTGCGTCGTGTCGGCGAAGCGGCCCGAAATTTTTGTCAGCTGCCGGTTTGCCCACAGCTGCGGCAAGCCAGCCGCCAGGATGGCTACGCCCGCAAAGGGCAGTGTGAACATACTGACGACCAGCAGCGCAAGACGCCCCAAGTTTGTGACAACCTGAATACGCTGAATTGGGATAATTTCCTGCTGTAATCGCGGTACGATTTCAAGCAGTGTACCTGACAGCGACGCGAAGAACGACGGAATTAGGGCTAATACCAGCAGAATGGCGACAGGCCAGCCAGCCTGGTGGTGCCGGAGCAGGTACAGCAATACCGGAAGGGCAATTAGCAGGCTGACAGCCGCAAACTTCCGGCGCAGGTCCAGCCCCGTAGCCAGTACCGCCCCCAACCGGGTCGGGTTTTGCCATACCCGACCGCCCTGGGCCATGATGCCTGACGAAATTCCGCCATCCGCCAGTAATAGCATGGTGCCCAGCATGGTGTTGGCCAGCGTGTAGAGCGCGTATTCTTTGGTAGGCAGTAACCGAATCACCAGGATGCCGCTGGCAAACCCAATCGCCTGTACCGACACTTGTGCCAGACCCGTCACAGAGACAAGCCGGGCATTCTGCATCAGTCGACCAAACAGTGAATTTGCTTTTATCGTTGCTAGTGCGCTCATACGTGATGGTCGATCCTGTCGCTGGAAGTACCTTGGCCTATAAGGGCGATTCAGGTTTAATACGCTTTACTGCTGGCATACGCGTATCCGTATCCGAAATCTTCGCCGTTGGGGTAATTGACGGCGTTGACGATAACGTTCAGCGACCGGAAGCGCTGACTATCGTGCAGGTCAGACAGCAGGCGCATGTAATTGCGGGGCGTGTACTCATGCCGGACCACGTAGAACGTCGTATCGGCATGCTCACTGAGCAGGCTGGCGTCGGCCAGCATACTCACCGGTGGCGTATCCATGATAATGAAATCGTATTCCTGCCGCAGACTGGCGATCAGCGAATCGATTCGTCCATTCGATAATAGCTCTGTCGGATTAGCCGGAATAGGGCCACTGGGAATCACGTACAGATTTGGGTTAACAACTGACTGACGCACCAGCGAATCGGCCATCGGCTGACCCATCAGAAAATTCGACAGGCCTGTTTTTGTCCAGTCCATACCAAGGTACTGCGCGATCTGGGGCTTTCGCAGGTCCAGTTCCAGTATAACCACTTTTTTGTCCAGCGTAGCCAGGCTCAGCGCCAGATTGATGCTGATGAAGCTTTTTCCCTCACCGCTCACCGATGATGTGACCAGAACGACCTGCCCTGCCGATGACTGACCGGGCCGGGCTGCGTATTGCAGATTAGCCCGCAGCATTCGGAACTGTTCGGCAATAATTGAGGGAGTCGACAGATCGACAAGATTGGTCCGCTGACCTTTCGGTTTCCGGACGATCTCGGCGAATACAGGAACTTTCGCTTCCATTTCGATATCCCGCTTCGATTTCACTTTGTCGCTAGCAGCGCTCCGGGCTTCAATGAATCCGGCCGGAATCAGCAGACCCGCAAACAGAGCCAGCAGATACACACCGCTAGTGCTGGGCTTCACCGGACGGGGCGACGCGTAGGGCTTATCCATAACCCGGCTGTCCTGTGATTTAGAGGCATGAGCAATTGTGGCTTCTTCCCGCTTTTGCAAGAGTAGCAGGTACAGATTTTCCTTGATCGCCTGTTGCCGTTTGATGGTCAGAAACTCCCGTTCCTTGCGTGGGATGGTGCGGATCGACGAGGATAGTTCACGGCTCCGGGCCGTCAGGTTGTTTTGCATAACCTGCAGGTTTCGCCGTTCATTGACTACGTATTCATCGATAGCTTTCCGGGTATTTTGTACCTGTGCTTCAGCCGTTTGGCGGAAGGGGTTTCCTGGCTGGGTCGTACGGTTGTATTTCTCCTGTTCGCCCTGCAAGTCACCGAGTTTCGTCAACAAACCGGTCAGCACCGGATCGTTGAGGGACGCCACGGCCGGTGCCGTTCCACTGCCGTTGGTCTTTAGGTACGTTTCCACCCCGTCGAGGGTCTGAATTTGAAACTGAAGATCGTTTAGTTTGGCGTCGTTAGTCTTTGCAGCTTCAAAAACCTGATTTCCCTCCGTACTCAGATCGGTGATACCCTGTCCTGCCTTGTATGATTCAACATTTTTCTCTACGCTGCTTAGTTCTCCTGTGATGAGCCGAAGCCGTTCATCGATAAGCGCCAGCGCGTTGTTAACTTCCTGGCTGCGGTCATTGGCCAGTGAGAGTGCGTAATCATTCATGAGCCGACCCAGAATTGCTTTACCCTGATCGGGCAGGGTCGTTTCTAGGCTTAACTTCAGGGTGGTTCCTTTCTGGTTAACCAGTTCGGCTTTCAACGACGACTGAATGGACTGGGCCACTTCTTCGGGATCTGAAAAGGTGACGTCAACAGGCCGGGTGTCGAGGTCGCCGGCTGGCTTGGTCAGCCGGACCCGGAACGTACCGTGTTCCCATTTTACCGGCTGGTTAAATGAATAGCGGGCGGGCGCCTTTGCTTCACCTTCCCGAAGTTCAAACTGATTGCGGTTGAGTACCTGAATCTGGAGCGGTGTCGTATAGGCCTCCGGTGCGAGTGAATCCTGAATGACGACGGCTATGGGGGACTTCGTATAAACTTCTTCCCGCTTTCGCACGGCACCCGGCTGAAAATAAGCTACTGATAAATTCAGCTCATCGACGACCCGGCGAATCAAATTCCTGGATTTGATTACTTCGACTTCATTCTCGATGATTTTCTCGACGGCTGGCCCTTTCTGCGTAGCAATGATGTCGGCATCCGTCGGGTTTTTTGACTCTTTTTGAATCAGTAATACCGAGCTTACCTGGTAGACCGGGGGCGTGTAGCGCAGGTAAAAATAAGCACCAGCTACTGATACGAGTATCGCCAAGACAAACCAGTACCAGTTTCGTGTGTATCTGGCTAAAAAAGCGCGCATGTTTACAGGCTTTTTAACTTCTGAATAAGCTGGGTCGATCATATAGTTCGTGTGGCTCTAAACGGATAAAATCAAAATAAATGATTTTATCGGATGATGATATTTAGCAAGAAAAGCAGAGCAGTAGCTACGCCGACATAAACGGGTAACAACTGAACTGTACGATCTGTAGCCGTCAAGCGCCCTTTTCGGGCTTCTACGTATAAAACGTCATTATTTTGCACATAGAAATACGGTGAGTTCAACACGCGCCGATCCGTTAGATCGAGCCGGATTACAGTCCGTTTTTCATTGGTTACTCTGATCAGCATGACATTGTCGCGCCGACCATAAATTGTCAGATCGCCAGCCATACCCATTAATTCAGGTAAGGTTGTTTCGTTATTTGGCAGATTAAAAACGCCTGGCCGGTTTACTTCACCAAGTACAGTAATACGATGATTCAGCTGGCGAATGGTTACTACAGGATCGCGTAAGAATTCACCCGCTTTTTTGGTTAATAATGCACTTGCGTCTTTTACGGATAAACCCTCGACCTGCACCCGGCCAATAAGCGGCATGGTAACGTAGCCTGCATCGTCAACCAGATAGCCTAATGGCTGCTGTCCCTGAGCACTCGATCCGGGTAGTACGGTGGTGTATACGGGATTTACGTTTTGAAAATTGAACAGCGTATTCGATTCCGCGCTGGTACTTGTTACAAAAATGGCCAGGATATCCCCGGTTTGTATCGTTACTTTAGGTGGCGTTACCGGGAGTAGCTGTGACACCTGTGCACTGTCTACCGCTTTACCACCCTGAAAATAAGTGACAGAACGGGGAGAAACGCAGCCCGATGCAAAGGCAACAAGCAACAGAAACAAAGCACTTTTATACATTACAGATGAATGGCGTGATGAATCGGGTGAGTAACAGATCAATAGCCCGATACTGGGTAGATAAGATGAATAACAACTGATTACCAAGCGTTTTTGTCGCCCTTCACCATTGTCTCTATAGTCCAGAAGAAAATAGCAGTATCTAATTTCAGGCTCCGTCGGTTCGCGTAAAACAGATCGTATTTCACCCGGTGAAACATCTTCTGATCTTGCTCCGTCTCGCCCCGGGAACCCCGAATCTGTGCCAATCCTGTGATACCTGGCTTTATGCTATATCGGCTACGATACTCCTTGTGCGCCCAATAGAATGCGTCGTGTTGCACAGCATGCGGCCGGGGCCCAATAATGCTCATATCACCCAGCAAAACATTGATAAACTGGGGTAATTCATCTAGGTTGGTACGGCGTAAGAAGCGACCTGAACGAGTAACACGGCTGTCGTTCTGTGCTGTTTGTCTGAATTCACGTTGCCGCTGACCAGCAGCCTGGTGATGCATCGTGCGAAATTTAAAGCATGAAAATGTTACGCCTTTCCGTCCGGTTCGGGGTTGAATAAAAAAAACAGGACCCCGCGAATCAAAAAGAATAATTAAGCTGATAAGTGGGAGCAACCAGCTCAGAACAAATAGAATGACCAGCGATGAGATGACAATATCAAATAATCGCTTGCCAGCGCTGCTGTACAGATTAGATCCGTCAATCGGTAACAAATCTTCGCTTTCCTGCCAGTCAAGTGCAATTGTATTAGAAGCTGACGAATAACGGGCAACTGAATGGTTTTCTACAATGCCATTACCAGAAAGAAAATTTTCGGAAAAGATTGTTTCTGAAGAGTTTTCCATTGCAGTGTGAATGAGTAATTGAGCAAAAAATTCTTCTAACTAGTCATGAATGTTTATGCGGTGTCCCACTTACGGCGTAGTTAAAAAAGTCGAAAGCCGTTCTGTAAACTATAGATAACAGCTAAACTCTCTCAGACAAAGGTATATCAATAACTTCCAGAAG
>JAKONH010000102.1 GCA_022702045.1 Spirosomataceae bacterium | reverse complement strand
CGGCTGATCCAGTCGAGTCAAATAGAGTGACAGGTCCCGTTGGTAAGTCAAGCATTCGGTCTGATAGTCCACACCCCAGCCGTTGGTAGTATCAATAGGCTCAATACGACTGCCAATCACATGGGTCAAGGCCAGCATGGCTTGCGCTTCATCCGGGTGGCCCGCTTCCTCGAGCTGGGTGACGATCTGGACCATTAAGTTTTTGATTATACCGTAGCGGAAAGAAGACTGCATAACTGGATTAGCCTGGTTGAGTGCTAGTTCAACAGCCTACTAAGGTACGTAATTTCCTATCTTGCGAACGAAATAGAGTACGTCGTGTGTCAACAAGTTGACTTGTCATGTTGTCACTTTGTCAATTAGTCAACAACGTAACTTGGCAGAGCCGTCACAGGGGCGTTACTAAAGTGGACCATTTGCTCAAGTAGTCTGTATAGTCACCTCTCAAATATTCCCTTGGCCCTTTTTATGGCACCCACCAAGTGATAAATCACTCAATTCAACGACGAGTGGTACTTAACTAAGCCGATCAATCAATTAACCCAGGGCTGGGCATAGCCTGCCAAGGGGCTAGTTTTGGGCGAGGTGCATTTGGCTCAAGTTGTTATAGAGTAAATGCTGACTATGAGCCGTCTGATGCCCGTTGAGCCGTCGGCTGATACGATAGATTTGCTGGTAGGGGATATTAATGCGCCGAGCTTGCTGGGGTAACTGTTCGTTGAGCGTCAGTTCGCAGACCAGACTATCCGGCAAGAACTCGGCTCGCCACAGCGATTCGTAGTTAATTACCAGCGGTGCGTGGCACCAGTAGATGCTAGCAGGCTCGCTGTTGGGCAGTTGGTAGACATAATCAGCATAGGGGTTCTTATGCCAACGGGGCGGATTTACACGTTAGTTAACTAATTTATTATTTAACAGCTGTATATCAGGAAGTTAGAAAGAAGTATATCATTTAGGACTTCCTTCTTGGCAAAGTAAACTCCCCCTCTTGATTGATTAAAATGCAGATTTTCAAGCCAGATTATGAATACCTTTTTGATAATTACCTGATTACTAACAGTCAACGAATTGTAACTGCATTTATCGTTTCTTAGCGTGTAAAAATGCTCCGTTGGAAGAAGATCTCCTGATAGTCTAAGCCTTGGCCGTGAGAGGTATTGTCCTTACCCCGTTCGGTGAGCCAATTTTGATTAGAAGTTAAGCCGCCTGTCGGTACTCAACGGGTGTCATAAACTTCAATGCTTGATGAGGCCGTGCCGTGTTGTACTCTATCAGCCACTCTTCCACTACTTGCCGTACTTGACGGATACTCGTAAAAATATGGGCGTCTAATACCTCCCGCCGAAACGTCCCATTGAAGCGTTCAATGTACGCATTCTGAGTGGGTTTGCCCGGCTCGATCCAATGCAAACCCACTGCCTTACCAGAGCACCAATCCTGCAATGTTTTACTGATAAACTCAGGACCATTATCACTGCGTAACTGTTTAGGCTTGCCATACTGCTCCACCAGTCGATCTAATAATCGGGTGACCCGCTGAGCTGGCAAGGAATAATCAACCTCAATGCCCAAGGCTTCTCGGTTATAATCGTCAACCACATTCAACGTGCGAAACTTGCGACCGCCCGTTAAGTTGTCGGAAGTGAAATCTAACGACCAGCACTCATTACAGGCGGTTGCTTTGGGGAGCGGCTTACGTATTGCATCGGGTAATCGTTTTTTGAGTTTTCGCCGTAAGCTCAAGCCTAACTTTCTGTACAATCGTCTAATACTCTTGTGATTAACTAATTCCCCTTGCTTGCGTAGTCGACGATAAATCTTTAAGACGCCCCACTGCTTATGTCGCTGAGCCAACTGCTCAATCCGGCTGGCCAGCACGCTATTTTTCTCTTCGATGACCGTTGGCTCAGCCATTGCATTACGACTGAGGCCCACCCAACGACAGGCTTTGCGTTGACTGATCTGTTTTTGATCCATCATCCACTTGACCACTACTCGACGCTCAGCGGGCCTTACCACTTTTTTGCCAGAGCCTCCTTAATGACTTCGTTTTGTAAACTCAGCTCCGCATACATCTTTTTAAGCCGCCGGTTTTCATCCTCCAACTCCTTGAGCCGCTTCACTTCTGAGACCTGCATACCGCCATATTTAGCTCGCCAATTGTAGAAGGTAGCCTCACTAATGCCGTGTTCACGGGTGATCTGGGCCACGGTTTGGCCGCTATCTTGTTGCTTGAGAATCGTCACAATCTGCGATTCGGTAAATCGTGTTGCCTTCATTTCCCTTTTCGATTACAGTGAAAGTTAAGTTTTATACTCTATTTTTCACTGGCTCACATTTAAGGGATCAGGACAGTATTAATAGGCTCAATACGCCCTCCACTCGCTTGGATCAAAGCTAAAATAGCCTACACTTCGTTGGGATAACCGGCTCAGTGGAGTCAATCAGTAATGTGATAAACTGCAAAAGCGATACGTTTTTCTCATCAAATAAGGTTTGTATCATAAACCTCAACAGATAAGTAGAAATAATGGACAGGAGCGCTGAAGCGATTTGATCTCTTGAACGAGGGGTGGAAGATCAATGCAGCTTAGCAACAATGTAAGCTATCGGCTTCAACCGTCCCGTCTTAATTGGTTCTTATCCTTGATTGATTTATGTCTCTAAATACTATCGTCATGGTTATATGTATGGTAATTGGCAAAGAATCTGTAATTTTAGTGATATAATTGCAATTATAAACTGGAAAAATAGTACTTGGCTAACCAGTTTTGGCTATATAACCATGGTGACAATAGAGGATGATAGCACCTGGAACCGGTTTCGTCAGGGCGACCGAGCCGCTTTCAGTCAGCTACTCCAACAGTACTACCAGCCTCTGTTTAACTATGGTACTAAGCTGACAAACGACACTGAATTCGTCAAAGATTGCATTCAGGATCTATTTCTGGAACTATGGAAAAATCACCGGACGTTAGGACCCGCCGAATGCGTCCGGGCGTACCTGCTTAAGTCGATCCGGCGTAAGCTGTACCGGCAATTATACCGGGATTCGTGGCGCACCAGAACCACCGTACTCGATGAGGATTATCACTTCGAGCTAACCTTCTCGGTTGAAACCCGGCTAATTCAGGAACAGGAGCAGGCACAACTGAGTGCAACCATGGCTCGACTGCTTAATGAATTACCCCGGCGGCAGAAGGAGATTCTTTACCTCCGTTTCTATCAGGAACTGGACGTGCCGCAGATCGTAGCGATTATGGATATCAGCACTCAGTCGACTTACAATCTATTGCATAAAGCGCTGCAACGTATGAAGCAGCAGTTGCAACGCGAACGTACTGGTGGGGTCATCTCACTGACCGTCCTACTGGCAAAGCTCATTCAGTCGGGCACGCTTATCACTAATCAGCTATAGCCTTTATAAAATTTTTCTGAAAAACGATTAGGTTTTCGAAAAGGGTGCCTATCCCCGATCAAACAGGCATTCCTTTGGCAAAAAACTATTCGACTTTCGAGCTAAACGACTTTGTTCAGGATCGTTTCTTCTGTAATGGGGTTATTAACCCAACGGTTGAGAGCAGTCAATTCTGGGCGCAGTGGCTGCACGAACACCCCGACAAAAAGCCGGTCATCGAACAGGCCCGGCAGTTGGTACTGGCCATCAACAGCATGGACCACGTTCCCATTGCCGGGGCCGAGGTTCAAGCGCAAATTCAAACGATTCTAGCCAAAGCCGATGCCGCCGGTTATCGTCGTCGCTACGGCTGGCTGCTGCCAACCGCGGGCTGGGTAGCGGCAGCAGCCGTTTGCCTGGCGGCAGGCGCGGGCTGGTGGCTTCTAAACCGGCCTACAACGGTTTCCATTGCTACGGTAGCGCCCGTTATCGTACAGCGTAATACAACTGATAAACCCCGGCTGATCAATCTACCCGACGGCAGCACGCTGCTACTGTCAACGAACAGCAGCGTACGCTACGCCCGCTCGTTTGCCCGGCACGAACGGTCAGTTTCGCTGACGGGAACCGCGTTCTTCGAAGTAAAGAAAAACCCGGCCCAGCCGTTTGTCGTTTACGCCGACAAACTCGTCGCGCGGGTACTGGGTACGAGTTTCACTATTCGGCAGGACGCCGGTCACCGCACGATTGTCGCCGTCCGAACCGGGCGGGTACAGGTATACCGGCCTGCCCGTAAGGGGTCACTTACCGCTACCGATCAGCCCACTGCTGTACTGGTCCCCAACCAGCAACTCGTTTACGCGCCCGCCTCGGCAAATGTACCGGTAGTTAATGCGCCAGCCCAATCAATTGGCTCAGTTACGACGTCATTTCCCGAAACGCAGTTTACGTTCCGCAATACACCCGTGACCACGGTTTTTCACCGACTAGAAACGGCGTATACCCTACGAATCAACTTTGATCGGGTTGCCCTGCGCCAGTGTACAATCACAGCCGTGATGACCGACGAACCCCTGGGCACCAAACTTGACCTGATCTGTAAAAGCCTGGGGCTGACGTATGTGCTCACTGGTGATACGGCAACCGTCACCGGTGCGGGCTGTCAAGCCAATTAATGCGTTGTTTTTCCTTACCCACCCGTTTCATGCGAACCTACTGCCCCGATGATTAACAGCCAATCAACTCGCTGGCCGATTCCCAACATCTACCAATACCCTTTCTTCTACTTTCTATTTCTAACCAATGAATAAACCAATACGCTTCCGCCTGACCGTCGGCCGATTACTACGGCTCATCGGCTGTCAGGCACTCTTCATGGTCGCCCTGTCGGGTGTATCGCTGGGTTTCGACGCCTATGCACAGAGCTTGATTGACAAAAAAATTTCGCTGGTTGTCGAAAATCGTTCGATCAGCTACGTCCTTAACCGGCTCGAAAAACTAGCCGATGTCCGGTTCGTATACAGCCCGGAAGTGGTGCAGGACAACCGTAAAGTAAATCTGCGCGCCACTAACGAATCAGTCGCGACTGTGCTTAGCTCACTGCTGGCTACCCAGAGCCTGACTTACGAAGAAGTGGGGGAGCAGATCGTGATTCGCCGAATCAATACGCCAGTAACCGCCGAGCGTAATCCGTCGGTGGCCATAACTGTAAGCGGCCGGGTTCTTTCCGACGCAGGCGAAGCCCTGCCGGGCGTCAGCGTCGTCCTAAAAGGCACTACCACAGGTACGACTACCGACGGCAACGGGCGCTATTCACTCGCGGTACCCAACGCCAGCAGTACGCTTGTTTTCTCCTACATTGGCTTTGCCACGAAAGAAGTTATAGTCGGCAATCAGACAACGATCAACATTAGCCTGACGACTGACGATAAAACGCTGGGTGAGGTCGTGGTACTTGGCTACGGTACGCAGGAGAAGAAAGATGTAACTAATGCCGTCGCGCAGGTGAGCGGGGCCGAAATCAGGCAGAGTTCGGCTGTGTCGATTTCTAACTCATTGGCGGGACGGGTGCCGGGCCTGATCGTTAACCAGCGTAACGGTGAACCGGGCCGCGATGATGCGTCAATTTTCGTCAGGGGGTTAGCAACTACGGGCGACAACTCGGCCCTGATCGTTATCGACGGGGTTGCCAACCGCGATGGTATCTCGCGGCTCGACCCCAACGATATCGAAACCGTTACGGTGCTCAAAGACGCATCGGCGGCCATCTACGGGGCGCAGGCAGCCAACGGAGCCGTGCTGATTACAACCCGCCGGGGCAAAGCAGGCAAGCCCGTACTGAACTACTCGTTCAATCAGGGGTTCGCCAGCCCAACCCGCCTGCTTCGCATGGCCGATGCCGCTACTTACGCCCGCGGTATTAATGATCTGAACGTACAAGCTGGTCAGCCGGTTACGTTCACCGATAATCAAATCCAGCAGTACGAAAACGGGCAGTTGCCCAGCACTAACTGGTTTGCCGAAACCTTTAAGCCGTACTCGTTGCAAAGCCGTCATAGCCTGACACTCAATGGCGGTACTGACGCCGTGCGGTATTTTCTGTCGGCGGGAACAGCCTACCAGAACGGGCTGATTAAAGAGGACAATACGACCGGATACCGGCAGTATAACCTCCGCACGAACGTCGACGCCAAAGTATCAGATAAGCTGAACATCGGCTTTGACCTGACGGCCCGGCGCGAAAACCGAAACTTTCTGCAACTCGATCAGAACACTATCTTCCAGGGGGCTATCCTCGGTGACCCGACCCAGCCAGTCACGATTAATGGCCTGCCCGCGCGGGGTCGCTTTAACAATAACCCGCTGGCTATTGCACAGGGCCCTGGCTACGACCGGCTGGAGCGCAATGTGGTGAATGGTACCTTCAAATTCAATTACAAGCTCCCCGTTCCCGGCCTGTTTGTTGATGGCTTCGCGGCCTTTGACTACCGCCAGGATTTTCAGAAAATATGGGCGCAGCCCCATACGTTTTATGAGGCCAATTCGGGGGGTGTCGTTGTACCGATCAAAGCGAGCCTGACCCCCTATCTGCGCGAAGAATTTGTCCGATTGCAGTCAGTAACGCTCAACGCCAAGATTAATTACGAACGGCAGTTCGGTTTGCACAATCTTTCGGCTTTTCTGGCCTATGAGCAAAATCAGACCCGTACGGATAACTTCGGCGGTCGGCGGACAGGGTTTGAATCGGCCCAGATCGACCAGTTGTTCGCCGGTAGCCAGGCCAACCAGCAGATTGGGGGCAGCGCAGCACAGGGAGCCCGCCAGAACTACTTCGGCCGGGCTAGTTACGGCTACAAAGACAAGTACCTGGCGCAGGTGATTTTCCGCTACGACGGTTCGCAGATCTTCGCCGAAGGCAAACGCTTCGGGTTCTTCCCCGGCGCATCGCTGGGCTGGCGCATTTCGGAAGAAGACTTCTTGAAGGGTAACCGCGTTATTAGCAACCTGAAACTGCGGGCGTCGTATGGTCTTCTGGGTAATGACCGTGTGGCCCAATACCAGTTTCTGAACATCTTTACTTATGGTAACGGGTATGTGGTCAACGGGCAGGACGTGCAGGCCCTCAACCCTGGTGTCGCCGCTAACCCCAACATTACCTGGGAGAAGCAGGCTAACGCCGATATCGGTGTCGAACTGGGTCTGTTCCAGAACCGGCTGACGTTTGAAGGGGACGTTTTTTACAACAAACGCACTGACATTCTGGCCTACCGCAACGTGACCGTGCCGCAATACACCGGGCTGATTCTTCCCACGGAAAACATCGGCCGGGTGGATAACCGGGGCTTCGACGCCAGCCTGACCTACCGCACCGCGTGGCGCGGGGCCAAATTCAACATTGGCGGCAATGTTACCTACGCCCGCAGCAAGGTGGTGTTTATCGACGAAGGCAACGTGTTCAGCCAGTCGTACCAAAAACTGGAGGGCCAGCCGTTAGGCGCATTGCTCGTCTACGACGCCATCGGTATCTACCAGACGGCCGATCAGTTGCGGCAGACGCCGGGACTGGCGGGTAGCCGCGTGGGTGACCTGATCTACCGCGACGTCAACGGCGACGGCGTAGTCAACAGCGACGACCGCATCCGGCTGGGCCGCAACGCTACTCCGCAGATGCAGTTCGGGCTGAATCTGGGCGTCGACTGGAAAGGCTTCGACCTGACGGCGCTCTTCCAGGGACAGGCACAGGCCGTGCAGGAAATTACCTACAACTTCTCACTGGGCAGCAACGGCCCCGACTATTTTCTGAGCAACGCTTGGACACCGACCAACACGGGTGCATCGTTGCCCCGCATCGGGCGCAGTAAACAAACCAACACGCTCTGGGTACGGGACGTGTCGTTTGTGCGGCTCAAAAACATCGAGCTGGGCTACACCCTGCCCCGTACGCTGCTGAGCAAAGTGGGTATCCAGACGCTGCGTTTCTACGTCAACGGTTATAATATGCTGACGTTCGACAAGCTGAAGAAAGACGGCCTGCCCGACCCTGAGAACGTGAACATCCAGGGCTGGCAATACCCCCTGACCAAGAGTGTCAATTTTGGTCTGAACCTAACGTTTTAATTACCGACTCTATGCAACTCAAACACCTATTTTACACCGGCCTGATCGTCTCCGCGTCGGTGGGGCTATCGGCCTGTTCGCAGGGCATTCTCGACCTGCGACCACTGGATTCGTACAGTGAACTCGACGTGTTCGCCGATCAGGCGCTGCTGACTAATTTTGTCAACGGTACCTACCGGGGCCTGCGCCAGCCCTTCGACGACGAAAACTCGCTGCTCGACGGGTTGAGCGATAACGCTTATAATCAGCACGGCAGCGCGGCCAGCATCAATGCCTACAACCGGGGCGAAGTTATCCGTGACAACGGCGAGGGTGTCACCCGCAACCTATGGTCTAACAACTACACCTACATTCGCCGGGTGAACCTGTTTATGGAAAAAACCGCTGGTTCAACCGTTGTTAGTGCGGCTTCGCTGGGCCAGCTGACGGGTGAGATGCAGTTTTTGCGGGCTTACCTCTACGCCGACCTGATGCGTTGGTACGGTGGGGTGCCAATCATTACCAAAACATTTGTGCTGGGTGAAGGCAATACCGATGTGCCCCGCAACTCACCCGAAGAAGTAGCCGCTTTTGTCGTTAAAGAGTGCGACGAAGCCGTTGCCAAACTGGGATCAGCCGCAGCAACAGCGCGGGGCCGGGCTACTAAAGAAGCCGCCATGGCCCTCAAAGCCCGGACGTTGCTCTATGTTGCCAGCCCACTGTTCAACCCCAGCAACGAACAGGCCCGCTGGACAGCCGCCCGCGATGCCAACAAGGCCGTTATGGACCTGACCCAGTTCCCGCTGATTACGTCGGCCGCGCAGTACAGCCAGATTTTCAACGGACGCAGCACGGCCGAAATCATCTTCGCCCGCAACTTTACCGTCAACAACGCGCACGGCAACGGCTCCTGGGGAGTAAATCTCTGGCTGTATTCCAACGGATTGGGCGGCTGGAGTAATACCACGCCGACGCAGGACTTTGTGGACAGCTACGATATGGCGAACGGCAAACCAATCACCGACCCAACCTCGGGCTACAACAACCAGACGCCCTACGCCAACCGCGACCCACGCCTGGCCAGTTCCGTGCTGTACGAAGGAGCCACAATTGTTGATCCCAGCCGTAGCGTAACCCGCGCCATGCAGTATTTTCGCGACAAGGCCGATCCTAATAACACCGCCAAGGCTGGTTTAGATTCGCGCAACGGCCCGGCACCAGCCAATGCCTCGCGGACGGGCTACAACTGGCGCAAGTTTCTGGACGAAGGCAAACGCGCCGACGCCGGTGGTGATCAGGAAAACCTCAGTCCCTGGATTTATTTCCGCCGGACGGAATTTTACCTGAACTACGCCGAAGCCCAACTCGCACTGGGTAACGAAGCTGAAGCCCGCGCAGCTGTCAACGCCGTCCGGGCGCGGGTCGGGATGCCTGCCCTCACCGAAACGGGCGCGGCCCTGGTTCAACGCTACCGTAACGAACGGCGGGTGGAATTAGTACTGGAAGATCAGCGCTTTTTCGATATTCGGCGCTGGAAAATCGGGCCCGAAGCCTTTAACAAACCGGCAATGGGCGTAGACGTATACCGCAACGGCTCGGCTACCGAATTCGTTTACAACTACACCGCCGATAACCAACGGAAATGGGTCGACAAAATGTACCTGTTGCCAATTCCGTTTCCGGAGATTCAGCGCAGTAACGGTGTGCTGACCCAGAATCCGGGCTACTAACGGGTACTGACTGCCAATGACTACTCAACCGGACGAATTCACACCCAACCTGCTTCGGTTGGGTAGTCATTTATTTATTCCGCGCGTTGCCTGTACAGCGCACCAGTACTTACCCACTATGATGCCCCGTTTCTACTACTTGCCTTTAGTGCTCGTTGCCGCCTTATTCCAGCAGTGCTCGTCACGGAAACAATTCAGTGAAATGAGCGCGTCAGAAACGGGAATTCAATTTATCAATCAGATTACCGAAACCGCCGACAATAACATCATGACCTACGAGTACCTCTACAACGGCGGTGGCGTAGCGACGGGCGATCTCAACAACGACGGCCGAGCCGATATCTACCTGTCGGGTAACTCGGTCCCTAACAAACTCTTCATCAACAACGGTAACTGGTCGTTTGCCGACGTAACAGCCGCTTCGGGGACGGCGGGCCGACCCGGCGACTGGAAAACGGGCGTGACGATGGCCGACGTCAACGGCGATGGCTGGCTTGATATCTATCTCTGTTACTCCGGCAACGGGGCGGGTGAACGCATCGACAAACCCGTCATCCGTGATCAGCCCAACCGCATCAATCAGCTGTTTATCAACAACGGCGGAACCCCCGGTGGCATACCGACCTTTACCGAGCGGGCTGCCGAATACGGTCTGGCGGCCATCGGCACGTTTTCGACGCAGTCATATTTTCTGGATTACGACCGCGACGGTGACCTTGACATGTTTCTGCTCAACCACGCCAACATGTTTTATTCGTCGCTGTTCAATGTCAAGAAACTCCGCAGTCAGCGGCACCCGTATTTCGGCAATAAACTCTACCGCAACGAGGGCAACCGCTTCATGGAGGTCAGCGAAGCCGCTGGTATCGACGGTAGCGGACTCAACTTCGGTCTCAGCGCAGCCATCAGCGACCTTAACGGCGACGGCTGGCCTGATATCTACGTTACCAACGATTACGACGAGCAGGATTTCTGCTACCTTAATACCCGCAACGCCCGTGGCGACGGACCGGCCTTCCGCGAGGTGTCGCACCAGGTGTTTGGCCACCTCTCCAAATACGGCATGGGCTCCGACGTGGCCGACATCAACAACGACGGCCTACCCGACCTATTCGTGGTCGATATGCTGCCCGAAGATAACCACCGGCAGAAATTGCTCAAGGGAGCCGACGAATACGATAAATACGCGCTCGCCGTTGACAGCGGCTACCACCACCAATACATGCGCAATACGCTCCAGCTCAACCGGGGCTTTGCGCCCGACAGTCTGCCCCGCTTCAGCGAAATCGGGCAGATGGCGGGCGTATCGAACACCGACTGGAGCTGGTCGCCCCTGTTCGCCGACTTTGACAACGACGGGCTGAAAGATCTGATCGTGACCAACGGTTACCTGAAAGACTACACGAATCAAGACTTCATTAAATATACCGTCGGCGACGCTATGAATGAAGCCCGCGCACAGGGACGTGCCGCCGACCCGTTGCCGCTGATCGGGCAGATGGCGAGCACCAAACTGCACAAATACGCCTTTCGCAACGTTGATGGTACCCGCTTCGATGACGTGTCGGATGACTGGGGTCTGACCCGCCCGGCCATTTCCAACGCATCGGCATACGCTGATCTGGATAATGACGGCGATCTGGATTTGATCATCAATAACCTCAACGACCAGGTGAGTGTGTTACAAAACCACACCGACGAGATCCAGCAGCGTAATTTTCTGAAAATTAAACTTGTCGGGCAGGGCGCGAATACGCTGGGGCTGGGAGCTAGAGTATCCGTCCAACTCGATTCCGCCACAATCTACCAGGAAGCCAGTTTCAGCCGGGGTTACCAGTCGTCAGTCGAGCCAGTCTTTACGCTGGGCGTGGGTAACGCTACGTCGGTGCGGACCGTACGGGTGCAGTGGCCCGACGGGCGCGTGTCAGTACTGACGAATGTGAAACCTAACCAGACGCTCACGATTGCCCAGCGCGACGCCGGTAAGTCGTCGCCCGTGCGGCCCGTGGTACAATCCCCGTCATTGCAGGATGTCAGCGGGCAGTCGGGCCTCACGTTCCGACACCGCGAAAATAATTTTGTCGACTTCAAAACGCAGCAACTACTCCCGTACCAGCTGTCACGGCTGGGTGGTAAACTGGCCGTGGCCGACGTAAATAAAGACGGCAACGACGACGTGTTCTTCGGCGGGGCCGCTGGGCAGTCGGGTGAACTGTATCTGGGTCGCGCCGGGGGTACGTTTACTAAAGCCCCTGCTCAGCCCTGGGTCGCCGATCAGGCAGCCGAAGACATGGATGCTACGTTTTTCGATGCCGACGGGGACAGCGATGCCGACCTATACGTCGTCAGTGGGGGGAATGAATTTGAATCCGGCGACCCGTACTACCAGGACCGACTTTACCTTAACGACGGCACCGGCCGGTTCACCAAAGCCATTGGGGCGTTACCGGTAGAAACTACCAGCGGTAGCTGCGCCGTCGCCGCCGACTTCGACCGCGACGGCGATCTGGACCTATTCGTGGGCGGACGACTGGCGGCCCAATCGTACCCGCGTAACCCCAAAAGCTTTGTGTTGCGTAACGACTCGCGCGGAGGTGTTGTTCGCTTCACCGACGTAACGGACTCCGTCAACGAAAGCCTGTCGCGTATTGGCATGGTCACCGACGCCATCTGGACCGACATCGACCACGATACATGGCCTGATCTGATGCTGGTGGGCGAGTGGATGCCGGCGCGGCTGTTCCACAATGAAAAGGGTAAACTGCGCGACGTCAGCGCCGATGCGGGCCTGGCCGGTACCGAGGGCTGGTGGTGCCGCCTGACCAGCGCCGACGTGGACGGCGACGGCGACCCTGACTTTCTGTTAGGCAACGCCGGTACGAATCTTCAGTTTCAAGCGTCAGTCGGGCAGCCGATCACCTGTCATGCTGCTGATATCGATGACGATGGTAAACTCGACGCCATTATGAGCTATTACATCCAGGGTAAATCATATCCCCTGCCGACCCGCGACGAACTGCTGGGACAAGTCAATCCGCTGCGCAAACAGTTTCTCCGTTACGCCGATTACGCCGACGCTACTGTCGAAACCATTATGGGCTCTAAGCTAGTGCAGGCCCAGGCGCTCAAAGCGGTTACGCTGGAATCGTCATGGCTGGAAAATGACGGTTCGGGTCACTTCGTCTTTAAACCGCTGCCCCGGCAGGCCCAGGTATCAATGGTTAACGGGTTCGTGCAAGCTGATATTGACCAGGATGGCCGACCTGATATACTAGTTGCGGGTAATTTTTACCCTTACAAAGTCTTCCAGGGCCGCAGCGACGCGTCGGATGGTACTGTGCTGACCTTCGCAAACGGGCAGGCTCGTACCAAACCGTCGGCGGCTCCCCTCTGGTTGACGGGTGACATCCGGGACATGGCCGTACTGCATTTTACGAAGGCACCAGCTGTAATTATTGTCGCGCGAAACAACGACAGACCGGGCGTATTTGCGTTCAAGCGCTAACACAATACATCCGGCACTCACTGAATCTAGCCGTAACTCACTTACTAGCCATCAATCCGCTTATCCTGCATGCTCATGCGTTTTCCCATTATTCTCGCCTTACTAATCAGCCTGTCATGGCTGGCTCCCGCCCAAACGCCGGCTCCTTACGACGCAATACCCTCGGCGCGACAACTGGCGTGGCACAAGATGAAGTTTTACGCCTTCGTCCACGTCAATATGAATACGTTTACGAACGAGGAATGGGGCCATAGCACGGTGAAACCGGACGATTTCGATCCCACGCAACTCGAATGCCGGCAGTGGGCGTAGACGGCGAAAGCAGCCGGGCTAGAAGATATCGTTGTTATGACCAAGCACCACGACGGCTTCTGCATGTGGCCATCAAAGTACACCGAGTGTTCGGTCAAAAAGAGTACATGGCGGAACGGGAAAGGCGATGTACTGAAAGAACTGTCGGCAGCCTGTAAAGAATACGGCCTGAAATTCGGTATTCACCTCTCACCTTGGGACCGTAACCACCCCACCTAGGGCATGCCTGAATACAACGAAATTTTTAAGAGTACGCTCAAGGAAGTGCTGACCCAGTACGGCGACGTGTTTGACGTGTGGTTCGACGGTGCCAACGGTGACGGAGATCATTACTTTCGAAATCAGAAGGAGTTGAAACAGCGAATTGATCTCCATGATAAACGATAGTAGGTCCAGCGCTGAATTCAAGCACAGACTACGCGCTAGTGGCGGCTTATCCAAAGGCCGTAGTAAGCCGAAAACTTAGCCAGTTTAGCGAAGACCGTTACGAAGTTTCCCCAGTAACACCAAAAATAAATTTCACCAACTCTACTAGCAATTATAATCGTATGAATCATCGTTTTGTAAGCGCAATTCTGCTCGTTCTGGGCGTAGCCGGTACGGTCTGTGCGCAACCCAACGCGCCCAAACCATTTGGTCCGGTGCCCAACGAAAATCAGATGCGCTGGCAGGAAATGGAGTACTATGCCTTTTTGCATTTCTCAATCAATACGTTTACCGATCAGGAATGGGGGGATGGGGCGGATAATCCTACAATTTTTAATCCAACGCAGTTAGACTGTTATCAGTGGGTCCGCGTCTGCAAGGAGGCAGGAATGAAAGGAATCATTCTCACGGCCAAACACCATTCTGGCTTTTGTTTATGGCCGTCCAGATACACCGAGTATTCCGTTAAGAACTCGCCCTGGAAGAACGGGAAAGGCGACATCGTGGGTGATCTAGCTAAGGCCTGTAAGGAATATGGCTTGAAACTGGGCCTCTATCTATCGCCCTGGGACCGGAACTATGCTGACTACGGTCGCCCGGAATATATTACTTATTTTCGCAATCAGCTTCGGGAGTTGCTAACCAATTACGGGGATGTTTTCGAAATCTGGTTCGACGGAGCCAACGGGGGATCGGGCTATTACGGTGGCGCCCGCGAGACGCGTAAGATTGACGCAAAAACCTATTACGATTGGAAAAATACGTATAAGCTCATCCGAGAACTGCAACCCAAGATCGTGATCTGGAACGATGGGGGAGACCGGGCCGATCTGCGCTGGGTGGGTACGGAGGAAGGCTACGTCGGCGAAACCAACTGGAGTCTACTAAATGCCACCGGCAATGTACCGGAAGCCATGTTGCGGCACGGCGTAGAGAACGGCGACTCGTGGGTGCCCGGCGAGGTTAACACCTCGATTCGTCCGGGCTGGTTCTACCACGCCAATGAAGATAGCCGGGTAAAATCCTTACCCCAATTGCTGAACATATACTACAGTTCATTTGGACGAAACGGCACCTTGCTACTCAACTATCCCATCGATCGGCGGGGTTTGATTCATGAAACGGACGAAAAAGCAGCCTTGACGCTTGACAAAGCCGTTAAGGAAGCCTTCGCTGTGAATCTGGCGGGAAAGAAAAAAGTAACGGCTTCGAACGTCCGAGGAGCGGCCTTTGGGGCTGACAAAGCCTTGGATGGTGATAAAAACACGTACTGGACCACGAATGATCAGGTAAAGACGGCTTCGCTCACAATCGATTTTGGAAAGCCTACCACATTCAACCGCTTTCTGGCGCAGGAGTATATCCGGCTCGGACAGCGCGTAAAAGCATTTACAGTGGAGGCACTGGTGAACGGCGGCTGGAGAGAACTAGCTAGGCAGACAACCATTGGCTACAAACGGATTCTTATTCTTCCGACCACCACGGCCACCCAGCTTCGCTTTACGATCATCGATGCCAAGAGTAACCCGGTCATTTCCAACGTGGCCATTTACAATGCCCCCCAGGTACTAATGGCGCCGGTCGTTACCCGTACTAAAGAAGGAGAGATACAGATCAAGGCGACTGACAAAGAGTCGGTTATCTACTACACGGTAGACGGCAGTACGCCGGCCAGGAACTCGAAGACCTATACGACTCCGTTCCGAACGGATGGTAAGGTGTCAATCAAGGCTATTGCCTACGATCCGAATTCGGGTAAAAGCAGCTCGGTAGTCGCCGAAATATTTGACGTTGTGCATAGAAACTGGAAATTGGTCGGCGTAGCGGACGAAAAAGCCAATAAAGTTATTGATGGAGATCCTGAATCGGCCTGGTATCAGCCGAAGGACGGTCAACTACCCGCTGATCTGATCGTTGATTTGGGAAAGCAAGAGAATGTCGCTGGCTTCAAGTACTTACCCGGACAGGGTCGATCCAGTGGTATCATCTCCCACTACGAGTTTGCCGTCTCGTCCGATAATCAGCAGTGGAGTATCGTTAGTGGGGGGGAGTTTTCCAACATCAAAAACAATCCACTGTGGCAGACGAAGACGTTCAAACCCGTGAATGCCCGCTACATTCGGCTACGAGCCACCCATAACACGCAAAATACTACCGCAGTCGGCTACGCGGAACTGGATATTATTAGTCAGTAATAGGCGGAATGCTAAGGGTAGTAATTGATGGCGTGGGAATCATCTACCCTCTACACCTCAGTGTACACATCTCACTGCTACTGCTTATCAGGTGACCAGATTTTGAGTGGCGTGTATCCTGCTAGAGTAACTTCAAGTGGCTCGGACCGCCGGATGGTCATATAGCTTAGCGGATACGGTGCGTATACGTATCAGATACGACCGTATCCGGTCTATAAGTCCGTGTGGCTCTGCAGTTTAGTCAGATGGTGAGCGGTTGTTAAGTTGATAACCGGCTCAAACGCCCCCCAATGCCTACCCGACCTCGTATACCCAGTAACGAGTCGACCTTTAAGAGTACTGGATTCGACGCATCCATCCAATAGCCTATAGCCCGCCACCACCGTTGACCTAGATCAACCTTAACCACCTTATTTTCGCTGGACTACTCTGTCTTAACACCCTGGCTTCAGTCTATTCTGGCCATCAACCCATCTGCTCGAGCCGCGCAGGGTAGTCATCGACTCACTCAGAGGCCGCTCATGTCTGAAAGCCGGGTTGTACAAGATCGTAGTGAGACAGCCATTCTATCTTGATAGCGATCCGACGGCCCATGCTTGAGCGTCGATCACAGAAGCCGACGCCGATAAGGCTAGTCTAGGGCGGGTTGACCCCGGTCGACGGTTCATGAGCCCATGTTACTCGACCATATGCGACGTATTGCGAGTTGTTGATAAGGCGTTAGCTGGCTCAAATTCTCCTATGTCTACACAAAGTGTTATAACGGTTAATGAACCCACGGTCAATAAATGTGAAACTCATTTTTCAACCCGCCTAAAGTCTCGTAAACTCAACCAGCCATTGAAAAAGAGGCGTTGATTTCTGAGACGGCAATTTGAGAATCGATTGATCAGACAGATACCACCGCTGGCGGCAGAAATTCATTGACTCGTTAAAACGGGCGTTTTCCTGCGACGTAAACAACAATTACTGATGATGCCCATAGGACAAGTCGACGCGCAAGACATTCAAGCAACGGTTACATTCAGTACATCATCGACTCACCATATATACTGTGTAGCCAACTCGATAATAAGATTGTCATTTACTCACTCATACAGTTTGTGTCAAATAATCACAATCGCCATCTGAAGCGGCATATCTTTAACTCATCTACCAATCACGTACTTGTAGATACGCCCCCTATGAGCACACCTGTATTGGTTTCCTGTCACTTCGATGCTACCACCAATGTAACCAGGATCACCTGGAAGCGATTTGACCGAGGTTGGAAGTACTATACGACTCACCACATTGGTAATCACCAGCACATATCTACGCGGGACTTGAGATCGTTTACAACTGAGCATTAACTCGTTGACCGGCTCAGTAGCTATTTTCGTCCACCAGAGATTGTCGAATCAAACACGCCTTTAGGCGTGAATAGCGTGATTGCAGCGGAAAACCCGACGCCTTTGATGTTTATTGTATATCCTCCTCGCAAGGATTGCTGACTATTGAATCCGCCAGCGATAAACACGGCGTATATAGTCCCGCAGCCGCGCTGCCATACCAAACTTTTTTTCATGAAAGAGCCCCGATCAGTACTGGTCGGGGCTTGGTAGTTTAATTAATTAGGAAACAGTCAGATTCGCCCAGGGAAAGTACCAAATAATGAACAGACGATTTGCCAAAATGGCTCTTGCTAAGTCAATTAATATGTACATCATAGGTAAGATATACAAATGAGGCGCGGCACTGCAC
>JAKONH010000058.1 GCA_022702045.1 Spirosomataceae bacterium | reverse complement strand
TCCTTTTCACTTACACTTGTGCCGGGCCATTGACCCGGTAGTTACCCTTATGCAACATACTATGCGCTGGTTCGGCCCTGCCGATCCGGTTCCGCTGATGACGCTTCGGCAGGCTGGCTGTACAGGCGTCGTCACGGCTTTACACCAGATTCCGGTCGGCGATGTATGGTCGATCGATGCCGTTCAGGAACGTATCGAGCTGATTGAAGCTGGTAATGATCGGTACTGCCCGCTGCACTGGTCGGTAGTCGAAAGTCTGCCGGTGCACGAAGCCATCAAGAAAGGACTGCCCGAGCGCGATCTGTACATCGAGAACTATCGGACGTCGCTACGCAATCTGGCAGCGTGCGGTATCAAAACGGTCTGTTACAATTTCATGCCCGTGCTAGACTGGTCGCGTACCAATCTGTCGTACGAGATGCCGGACGGTTCGCGGGGGCTGCGCTTTGTCTGGGAAGATTTCGCCGTTTTCGATTTGTGCCTGCTGCGCCGGCCCGGCGCCGAAGCCGATTACGATCCGGCGGTTGCTGAAGCAGCCCGTCAGCAATACGCAACGATGACCGAAGAAGCGATCACGGCATTGACCAACACGGTGTTGCTGGGTCTGCCTGGTTCGGGCGAAGCGTTTTCGTTTGACTCATTCCAGGCCCGGCTGGACGAATACAGCGCAATCAGCGACGTACAGCTACGCGAACACCTGTATCATTTTATACGGGAGGTGGCTCCGCTCGCCCAGGCGCTTGATATCCGGCTTTGTATTCATCCCGACGATCCACCGATGCCGTTGTTAGGACTACCTCGCGTCGTGAGTACGGAAGCCGACATTGCACAGCTGTTTGCGGCCTGTGACGTGCCTGCCAACGGCCTTACATTCTGTACCGGTTCGCTGGGTGTTCGGGCCGATAATAACCTGGCTGGCATAGCAGAGCGTTTCGGATCGCGTATCCATTTCGTCCACCTTCGCTCAACTAAACGCGAGCCAGTCGCCCTGCCCGGTGCACTGACCTTCCATGAAGCCGATCACCTGGCGGGTGACGTTGACATGTACGCGGTCGTACGCGCGCTGGTCCGCGAAGAACTGCGTCGGGCTGAGGCTGGCGAAGAAGTAACCAATATTCCGATGCGCCCCGACCACGGCCATCAGATGCTCGACGACCTAACGAAAATAACGTACCCTGGTTATTCAGCCATCGGCCGCTTACGTGGGTTGGCTGAGCTTCGAGGTCTGGAGCTGGGCATCCGAATGAGCTTGTAAATCGGTTGTCGGTATACGGTTTTCAGCTTACGATCTGATGGAAGAACCGTGAACTGGAAACCGCATAACGAGAACTAATTTAGTTACCGCTCTTTTTCGTTTTTGTCGTCGTCTTTTTGCTCATGCTGCTCTGTGTCGACATTGAGTTTGTCGTTGCGGCATCAACGGGATAAGCACGGGTAGCGCGTGAGTCGGTGGTACTTATGCTGCCTGTACCAGACGTGCTCTCTAGGTCCATCCCAGCGCCGGTACGTTCGGTAGATGGTGCCGCCGACCGGCGACGATTCGTCGAGCCCGTCTTGGCCTTATTGGTGTTGCCATTCACTGGGTAGGCACGGGTAGCGCGTGAGTCGGTGGTGCTTATACTGCCTGTACCGGATGTGCTCTCTAGGTCGACACCGGCACCGGTGCGGGTTTGCGTTGAATTTGGCGTCGAGTTAGTTGTTTGTGCCTGCGCACTTACGGCAGCCGCACCGATGAGTAGGGCAGCCGCTATTAGTACAGTTTTCATACGTCGATTCGTTATGAGTGTCAATGTCGATACTCGCTAACGTAACTCGCCGTTTTGACAAAAGTTTGTGGATCAAGACTTCATTATGACCAGTTTACAGACATAAACTATTCATAATGAGCTTTTACTGTATGCTTGATGCTAATGGTCTAGTGACTTGTCATGACAAAGCAAGCACGTTGAAGCACACTTTTTAACTCTTCAAAACGGGGTGGTTTTGTCAGGTACGCATCCATCCCTGCATCAAGGCACTGTTGTTGATTTTCCTGAAGCGCGTTAGCCGTCAGGGCCACAATCCAGGGTTGCCGAACAGGCTGTTGCCGAATAAGTTGTGTGGCTTCCAGACCGTCCATTTCCGGCATTTGCATGTCCATCAGAATCAGGTCGTACTGCTCCGGTGAACTGTCGACTGCTTCCCGGCCGTTGTGCACGACGGAAGGCGTGTAGCCTAACTTACCCAGCGCCATCACCAGCATTTTTTCATTGATCGGATTGTCTTCTGCGATCAGAATACGCAACGGATAGTCATCGGCAAAACCTTTTGTGAATAATGACGACGGAGCCGGCGGGGGCGGGGTGGGCGCGGCCGGATGCAACAACTTCATCAGCGACTTTTTTAATAGATATCGGCGAACGGGCCGGGACAATACGGTATCGAACAGATCGGGTGGAAGCTGACTACGGTCGTCGCCTTTAGCTGTCAGTAGCATCGTCGGGGTGATGCCATATAGCGCCCTGATGCGTCGTGCCAGCTCGACACCATCCATGTTCGGCATATATCGGTCGATAATAATTAGCGAGAAACGGTTTCCCTGCGCCAGAATTGTAAGGGCCTGCTCGCCGGACTCGGCCAATTTGGCGGGTATACCGAATGAGTCAAGACACTGCCTGACCATCAATCGGCTGGTTGCGTTATCGTCGACGTAGAGAAGGCCCCGGTCCGGCGGCACCGGTAAGACGAACGGCTCGTCGGGTGGGTGGCTAACCGTACTTGGCTGGCTATTGATTGTGAAGGAGAAGGTTGTGCCTTTGTCGACCTGACTTTCTACGCTGATGTGCCCCCCCATCAACTCGACTAGTCGCTGACTGATGACCAGGCCAAGACCCGTGCCACCATACTGGCGCGTGTGTGATGAATCAACCTGCGAAAATGCTTTGAACAGACGATCGAGTTTATTGGCGGGAATGCCGATGCCTGTGTCACGAACGGAAAACACCAGTCGCATTGGCCGTTCATCGGGATGGCTATCCAGGCTAACGTATACCACTACCTCGCCCTGTTGGGTAAATTTTACAGCATTACCGACCAGATTAGTCAGGATCTGCCGCAGGCGAAGCCCATCGCCAATCAGGTAGAGTGGTACCTGCGAATCAATCTGATAGAGCAGGTTCAGATACGGTTGACTGGTTTTACTGGCGCAGACGTCAAGCACTTCTTCGATGCAGGCCCGCAGGTCGATCTCCCGCGATTCCAGCTCCATATGCCCCGACTCAATCTTGGAGAAGTCGAGAATATCGTTGATGATACCCATCAGACTTTCGCTGCAGCTTCGAATCGTGCTGGTATAGTCGCGCTGTTCATCAGAGAGGGGTGTATCGGTTAGTAGGGCCGTCATCCCGATGACCCCATTCATCGGCGTTCGGATTTCGTGACTCATGGTGGCCAGAAACGCGCTTTTCGCCCGGTTCGCCTGATCGGCTTCCTGACGCGCCTGCTGCTCCTGGCGCGCCTGCTGCTCAAGTTGTTCGTTGAGCGATTTAAGTCTGTTTGCCTGCTCAATCAGGGCGTGCTTCTGATCGGTCACCTCCCGCGTTCGTTCACCAACCTGCCGCCGAAGTATGTCCTGTTGCCGCCGGATCGACTGAATACGTAATCGGTAGATACCATACAGCAGCAACAATAAACCAATAACGACAAGCAGTCGAAACCACCACGCCTTCCAGAACGGAGGAATGATGTGGACGTTAATGTATGTGCCCTGCTCATTCCAGATACCATCGTTGTTCGACGCCTTCACCCGAAAAACGTAATCGCCCGGATTCAGGTTGGTATATGTTGCGGTACGGGTGCTGCCCGCCTGCACCCAGTCGCTGTCGAATCCTTCCAGTTTGTACGTGTACTGATTTTTGGCTGACTGAATGTAATTCAGGGCCGAGAAGCCGAACGTTAATACCGACTGATCATACGACAGCGTTAGGTCGTGGGTCTGGGTAATGGCCTCCTGCAGAATGGAGTTGGTATCCCGTACGTCGACGGGCTTGTTGAGGATCTGCAGGCTGGTTATGTACACCGGGGGGATAAGCCGGTTATACCGAATGCTGTCGGGATAAAAACTGTTCATACCCCGAAGACCGCCGAAATAAAGCTGTCCACTGGCGTTGCGTGCAGACGAGAGCCGGTTGAATGACGAGCTTTGCAGCCCATCGTTGCGGTCGAAACTACGAATTGCCCTGGTTTCCGGGTCAAAGACACTGAGCCCTTTGTTTGTACTCAGCCATAGGCGGCCCCGCTTATCTTCCTGAATACTTTGGATAACTTCATTAGGTAACCCATCGCCCAGACCGTAGGTTGTAAATGTCTGATCGGCCGGGTTGAAGTGGCTAAGCCCGCTGCTCGTACCGACCCAGAGCCGACCTTTTGAATCCCGGTAAAAAACGTTGACGAGGTTACTGCTCAAACTTCCGGGCTTACGCTTGTCGTTTACGTATCGGGCTACAAACCCTTTATCCGGTGTAAAGACGTATGCGCCATAGCCTTCCGTTCCAATCCACAACTGGCCCTGTATATCTTCGTGCAGATCGGTAATCGTCTCAGCCTCGAATGGATACCATTTTGCGATTTTGGTCGCTGGATTGTAGCGGATTAGCACGTTGTTGAGGGTGCCAATCCAGAGCAGCTTGTCCCGCGTTTCCAGAATCGAACTGACACTGAGCTGAGCCAGGGCGGGGTCGGTGGTGAATCGGTTAGTGCCAGGGTTGTACAGACTAAGGCCCCCTTTGTAATTGCCAGTCCAGATACGACCTTTCGAGTCCTCCGTTACCGACAGTACATACTCACTACCCAGACTCTGGTAATTGTCTGGTTGGTGGTGATACACGCTAAAGGTTGATGCCCCTCTGGGTAGTCTATTAAGGCCGCCACCGTCGGTGCCGACCCACACGGTTTCGGCTTTGTCGACCAGAATACTGATTACGTTGTTGTTGCTTAACTGGTTGGGCTCATTAGGACGGTTCTGGTAGAGCGTGAATTGGGGCGGATTGGTAGACAGTCGATTTACTCCACCTGAGTAGGTTCCGACCCACATTGTACTCGTGTTATCCTGATACAAAGCGTAGATAGCGCCGTTATTAAGATTGCCTGGCTGGTTCTCATTTGCCAAATAATAGGAGAACGTATCATCGGGATGACGAACCGTAATACCGCCATTACGGGTACCAATCCACAGATTGTGGTGCTGATCTTCAAGCAACGAAATGACATCCAGATGGCTCAGCTGTTTTGTTGCCCCGGGCGTTTTTCGGTAATGAACGAAACCTGTCTGATCGGGTAGCAGCCGGGCGAGACCACCCCCTTCGAGACCAACCCACAACTGACCCTGGCTATCGGTGTAGAGTACGTTGACGTTGTCTGTGCTGAGTGACAGCGGATTTGCGGGATTATGCCTGTAATGGGTGAACCGCCCGGTTTTCGGATTGAACCGATCCAGTCCTTTGGGCGTACCGACCCAGAGCGTACCCTGCTTATCAATGCATAGTGTGTTGACCGAGTGATCGCTTAGCGTAGTCGAGTCGGTGAAGTCATGTTTATAGGTGGTAATGGTATGCTTGTCAGGGTGAAACCGGCACAATCCACCCCGCTCCGTACCAAGCCACAGGTATCCTTGTTTGTCCTGTACGATAGCCCGTATCTGATTGCTGGGTAAACTGGTCGCGTCACCGATCGTATGCTGATAATTGGTAAATCGCTCCGTGCGGCTATCAAACTGGCTCAGTCCCCCATTTTCAGTGCCTGCCCATAGCCGACCCTGTTGGTCCATAAATAGAGTCTGAACGAAGTTATCGCTGATACTGGCCGTGTTTAATGAAGTATGCCGGTATACTGTGCAGGTGTACCCGTCGAATCTGTTGAGCCCATCACGGGTACCGAACCACATGAACCCCTGCCGGTCCTGAATGATGCTGGTTACATTGTTCTGTGACAGGCCCTGATCCGTTGTCAGGTAGGTAAACCGCTGGTTGACAGGCTGGGCAAGGGCTATGTTTACACAGAACGACAACAGATAAAGTAAGCTCCATCGTCGGGGCGAAAAGAGCTGACGATGCTGTGACGAATAGCTGGTTGAAAAAAGGCAGCTCATGGCAGAATTACGAGCTATACATGTTGCGTACAAAGTATAGTTTTTTTAGCTGCATGGGCAATTAGTTTGCCAATAGAAAAAGGCGAGTTAGGAGTCAGACGTGTCGCTTGGACCACAGCAAGCTGTTTGTCTGCTCAATACGGCGCTGTCCGTACGCGTATAATTGGCCGACGTTAGATGGTGAATCTGTCTTTCAGGTTGTTGATCGGTTTCTCGATTAGATACCAGGACAGTGTGGCTATGGCAACCGTTAACGCCAGATAAAAGCTGAATTGGAAAATATACGAGCTGTTCAAAAACGGCAGCACATCGGTAATGCGTCGCCAGGCCCGAATGGTGAAATGAGTGGGCTGGGTATGATATACGTTGAATACGAAATTATGGTAGAGGTATATACCATAACTGATGCGACCCATGTACTGACTGACCGGATTTTCCAGCACCCATTTCATCGCACCGTCGAAGCCGATGACCGCCCGGCCGATCAGAAAGAAGCCAATCAGCGACGAAGCCAGTCGTTCCCATACGTCCGACATGACATTGTGATGGCCGGGCGGCCCCGTCACGTCGGGAATGGCGGGTAGCATCTTGGTTGAGACGGCGACAAAGACCAGCAGGGCAATGCTGATCCAGATCCAAATGGTGTGCCGAAAAACGGCCGTAAACCGGTCGCGCTGATACAGCCACCAATACGCCATCAGCGCGCCCAGTCCAAACGAATCCAGACAGGCGGGCATAGTTACATAGCCAATGAACCAGGGGTAACGATTCGCGTACAGGTAATACCGAAGCCCAATCGCGCCGACAATCATAAGCCAGGCTGTAAACGGTACCCATCGACGGGGAACGAAAAAGAGCAGCAGCGGAAAAAACAGGTAGACCTGCTCTTCGACGGCTAGTGACCACAGGTGATCGACCGTGCCCATCCAGGTCGTGTGGTAGGCCATGTACAGGTTAGTCGCGTACAGGGCCAGCCAGGCAATTGTTCGGCGAACCGGCGGTTCGTTAATCAGAAACAGGACGAACAGCGTAAGATAGTAAACCGGGAAAATACGAATCGTCCGTCGGATGTAAAAGACCTTCAGGTACTTGCCAAGACCACCATTTGGCTCCTTACTCAACTTGTCTTTACTCGACAGCAGAATGCGTGTAATCAGAAAACCACTCAGCACGAAGAAAATGGTGACGCCCAGGGCTCCCAGTGGTAGTTCGATCCGACCGGCCAGCCAGTGGTCGAACAATACCATCCCTACGGCCAGAAACCGGATGCCATCGAGCTGACGGAGGTGACCCAGTACGGGGCGGGCAGTCATTTGTTGTGCTATCATTACCAGTTTTTACTCGTCGTGTCGGGTGGTGGGCCTGCCGACGTAAGCGTTTTATTTGTTGGGTAGAGCCGGTACGGCTGGCCGGAATCTACAACGAGCACGTGCAGGGCGTACGTGTCCTTCGCCAGTTCGTACCGGGTAAGATCCGCATGGAAACCAGGCTTAAACAGTCGACCCGGCACGAACCGTGCCGACACCGGCGAACCGACCGTTTGCCATACCGGAAATAGGTACGTCCGTTTCGCTGACCGGGCAACCACGTAAGCACCGGCATCGGGGCCACGCGTCGGATCGGCCAGCAGTGATTCGTTGGTAACCCGATAGCCCGCTGCCGACGAATCGACCTGTACAGGCACTACTGATCCCTGAACCGGTCCGAAAAGTACGGATAAAGCGTCGGTGTAAAAAGCAGGGGCTGGTTCTAGGTAGTGCCGGGTATCCGAATCCACCTGTTCTACAGGTCGATTGGTTGAATAGCGCCAGTTAAATTGGTTGGTCACCAGCCAGTGCCGCCACCAGATGGTCTCGTCCAGAAACGATAGGTAGGATAACCAGCCAAACAGGACGCCCGCCAGAATACCCAGCCGCATCGTCCATTGCCCGAGCCACCCACTAAACCAGACGACGGCATAGGTGTATAGCAAAGCCAGCAAGGTCAGCGAATAGGGTTTGTACCGACTGGTAATCAACAGGTCAGCCCCGAAACCTACGCGGGCCCGCGCGACAACGAGTCCGGTGGTCAGCAGAAACAACGCCGTGCCCCAGAAGAAGAGCGTCGCCGGCGGTAATACAGTTCCCGAAGCTATGTCGCGCTTTTTAGGATAAACCAATAACCAGCGAAAACTACGGACTATCGCCTGCCGATGCGTTAGACCCGACCAGCCGATCAAAACCAGCGCCGACAAGACCATGAAACCGCCCAGCAGCATGCATAGCTGCAGGGGCAACGTTACCGGAAGAGCCTGAGCTGCGGCTCCCATGAACGCAAACCAGCCACCAAGCAGTGTTCCGATGCCTGCCTGCACATACGCTATATCGCCTGGTTTGGCAAAGCCGATAAAATACAGACCAATTGCTAACCCGCTGACCACTAGCCAGGTTACCAGCGGCCGCCGGGTGCTATGCGACTGCGCCAGCCGCAAAAACAGGATCAGCGCGCCAATGGGCCATACCAGCAAACCATTACCACTTGTCAGTGTCGCCAGCACAGCCAGGCCGATGGCGGTCGTTAACCGGTTGGTGTACGACAGGTAGTAAACGGCCCCGATCACCCACAGCATGATCGAGAAATTTTGCAGAGCCGCCATACCCCAGTACATGTTCTCCCATTGCGACAGATTGAACAGCAGACACGCAACGGGAACGGCATACAATAACGGCCGGCCGGCCCGGCGCAGTACGCTGATGAACACCAGCAGCAGGCCGAGCAGACTCAGGTTGCCGATAACCATCAGGTGCCGGAAATTGAGTTTGCCCGTCAGCTGATAGTCGAGCCAGGCGATAAGCCGGTCGTAGGTAATCCGGTGTTCGTTGTGCTGCTTGACAAACTGATGCAGCCTGTCAGATAGGGTAGGAGCCTGATCCACCAGGAGTAGAAAATGTCGAAGGGCATGATCGTCCCATTTCGGGACGTTAACGGCGTATCGCTGCCAGAGCAGCGCAAAACCAGCCAGTGGTATTGCCAGCAAAAGCCCGGCAACCAGCCGGGCGTATTGTGTTGATAGCTGTTTGATCATCCCCCGAATCAATTCACAAGGGATTGCAACTGCCGGGCAATGTTAGCCGGGTCGAGCCCTGACTGTTGCTGATGGTACTTCTGATCGCCATAGAGGCCGTTCGGATAACCCTGCGCCGTCAGGCTGATAAACCGGGCCGGTGCGTTGCCACTGCTCAGCAACTGCGTGGATAACTGCTGCCCAAGCCCACCTGTCGCCACATGCTCTTCAACGACAAGCATTGGCTTGCCGGCCCATTGTTCGGCCAGGTCAGCCGGCAGGTCGAGGGGAAGGTTCATGGCCGTGAAGACGTCGAAACGACCCGCAAGCGATTCGTCCTGCAAGGCCGTCATGACGTTGGCCGTTACGGGGCCGAGCGAGATAATCGTCCCTTTGGCGTCGTCGCTACGAACGATGTGTTTGAACGTCCCGGCGATTGGAGATTCGTCGGGCGTTTTGCCACCAACCCCCAGCCGCAGGTAAGCCGGTCCGGCTTCGGCTACGATCTGATCGAGCATAGGCGACACTTCGTCGGCAAAAGCAGGAATGTAGGTTTTTACGTTCTGTAGTCCGCTCAGGCAGGCCAGGTCTTCGATGGCGTGGTGTGTGCTGCCCATAATACCGTAACCGTAGCCGCCACCATTCCCGACAATAAAGACCGGCATACTGTGCAGGCAAACGTCGTTGCGGAACTGCTCCAGACAACGATATACGGCGAAGGGCGCAATGCTGTAGCAGAATACTTTATAGCCTCGGTAGGCCAGGCCTGCCGCCATGCCAACCATGTTCTGTTCGGCCACACCCGCGTTGATAAACCGGGGGCCAAGAGCACCAACGACGTTTTCCAGGGCATTGTAGCCCAGGTCGCCGGTTAGAAACACAACTTTATCATCCTCCCGCCCGATTCGCTCGATAGCGGCTGCAAATTCGTTACGCATACAGTGAACAGTTTGTTGGTAAGCACAATGACTCTGTTGAGTCAGGCGCGTATACGATCACTTGCTTTTTCGCTGCTGAACCAGTGTGTCGATTTCAGCCGCTGTCGAGTAGGTCTGACGACCCTTACGGACCATAGTGCGGATAAATTTCGGTCGTTTTTTCGTTTCCTCGAAAATCTTACTGACGTACTCACCGACGAATGAGATGCCCAGTAAGTTGATGCCGCCGAAGAACATAACCAGCACGATGACCGTCGATATGCCATACGGCGTATTTGGGTCGAAGTTAAACAAGCGCGATACGACCTGCCAGAGAATACCCAGCATCGACAGTCCCGTCAGGATAAAACCGACGTAGGTCATCAGTTCGAGCGGGGCAAAGCTGAAGGAGAAAATTGCCTTCTTTGCCCACCAGATGTTTTTTGTCCAGTTGTTGGTCGACACGCCGAACATACGCTCCGGCCGGACATAGTCGACGCCCGTTTGCCGGAAGCCAACCCACGCCCGCAACCCGCGCAAAAACTGTTCGGTTTCGGGCAGGTTGACCAGTTCGCGGACCACTTTCCGGTCAATCATTGAAAAATCACCGGCATCGACGGGTATGTTGATGTACGCCGTTTTGCGGAAAAGCCGGTAGAACTGTTTGTAGAAGAAGTGGACATGCGGGGCCATTTCGCGTTGTACCCGTACACCGTAGGTCACGTCGTAGCCTTCCTGCCACTTTTCGTAAAACTTCGGAATAATTTCAGGTGGGTCCTGCAAATCGCCATCCATCAGAACGACCGCGTCGCCGGTGGCGATTTCCATCCCGCTCAGAAACGCCGACTGCGAACCGAAGTTACGCGAGTGCTTGATGGCTATTACGTTGGGGTCTTTGGCACAGATCTCGTTTAGTACCTCGTCGGTATTGTCGGGTGAATTGTCGTTAACGAAAATGATTTCGTACCGCACCTTCATCTCGTTGAAGGTTTTCACCAGCCGCTCATACATGTATGGAATTGCCTGCGCGTCTTTGTAGCAGGCAATGATCGGCGAGATGACGGGATTAAGCGTCGGTGTTTGAAAAGCTGGTATGACCCGTTCAGCGTATTGATGCGACACTTGCCAGTCGGCGGTTCGGCGCAGGCCTTCGCTCAGGGGCGTTACGGCTTTCCAGCCCAGATCGGCTTCGGCCGCTGCTGGGTCACCGTACCAGTCGGCCAGATCCCAGGCCCGGTTACCCATACTGCCCCAGACCGGCTCCTGTGCCACGCCAAACGTTTGCCGGGCTACGTCGACCAGTTCGCGCATCGTGGTTTTTACACCCGTGCCGATATTATACGACCGCCCGCGAATGTCGGCATTGACACGCAGAGCCGCCTGCACAAAGGCGTCTACACAATCATCGACATACACGAAATCGCGGCTAATGTCGGGCGATACCAGTGGGGGCAATTTATGCTGTCGGGCTTCTTCAACTAGCCGGGGAATCAGCCGGTCGGGTTCTTCCCAGCCCCCGTAGATGGCGTAGAGCCTCAGATTGAGCGTGTTAAGGCCAAACTGCCGGGCGTAGTATTCCAGCGTGTAAGCTGCCGATACTTTCGATACCGCGTAGTGGCTGTTCGGTTCGACGGGATCAGTTTCTTTGGGCGCGGTACAGTTGAAGCCATATTCCGAGCTGCTGCCGGCATGGATATAAACCATGTTTTCGGTGCAGTTTTCCAGAATATTTACCGTTCCGATGACATTGGTTTCATAGGTCAGGCTGACGTTTTTCTGCTTGCTGTAGGCGCCATAAGCCGCCAGGTTGAAGATCGTCCGTGGCTTCAGTTTGCTGAACACATCCTTGATTGATGCGTCGGACAGAATGTCGCAGTGGATGATGTTTTCGGCGGGTACGTCGAGCAGTTTGAGCCGCCAGGCTTTAGTTGCGTCGTGAGTGAGCGCGAACACGTCCTTGCGGACGGCAAACAGTTGCTCAAAGAGATTGGCGCCGATAAAACCGCTGGCCCCAAAGACAACGATGGGGCCATTTAATTCGGCGATATGGGCCGCTTTGGTAGTTATTTGATTCATTCAGGCGGCAATAGTACGTAAAAAGCCCGGCTTTGCCGTGGATGGACTACTTTTCAAACCCTACGGTTGTTGGAGCCGGGTGGCGGACTGTGTATTACAGATAGCGTTCCCGAACATCGGCCTGCGCCTGTTCGTATTGGTCCAGTTTCATCGGCAGGTAATGCCATTCCAGCCGATTTTCCATGTACGATACCCCGCTACCCTTTACTGTCCGGGCAATGATTAGTTTGGGCTTGCCATTCGGGTTGGCCGTTAACTGATCGATCACTGTCAGCAGCTCGTCCACATTATGACCATCAGCCTCGGCCACCTCAAAGCCCATCGCCGACCAGACCGCCGTGTTGGCGGTATCGCCCAGTACGGCGCCTGTTTTGTCGAATCCCTGCAATCCGTTTTTGTCGACTACGACAATCAGGTTATCGAGCTGGTGCTGAACGGCAAAATGAGCCGCTTCCCAAGTCGTGCCCTCGTTGGTTTCTCCGTCCGACATGAGCACAAACACGCGGGAATCATCGCCCAGCATCTTACCCGCCTGGGCAATGCCCGTTCCGATCGGCAGCCCGTGGCCCAGTGAACCCGTCGCGAAGGGAATACCCTGGTGTTTGTTGGGGGCCGGGTGCGCAGGTAGCGTCGTTCCGTTATGGTAGAACGTCGCCAGATCGTCGTCGCTTAGTTCGCCGAGGTGGTGCAGCGACACATACAGAGCCGCAGCTGCATGCCCTTTCGACAGCAAAAACGTGTCCTGCGGTCGTTTGCGCAGAATCAGTGTCGCGATCATCAGGTCGATACAGCTTAGTGAACAGCCGATATGGCCCGCGTTCGCCCGGTTATAAAGCGCCAGCAGGTTCAGGCGGAGCTGTCCCTGTAGCGTGCTGATGTCAATGGGTATGTCGAG
>JAKONH010000057.1 GCA_022702045.1 Spirosomataceae bacterium | reverse complement strand
GGGCCAAGAACGCAACGATCTACGAAGTCAACACCCGTCAGTTCTCGGCAGAAGGCACCTTCAAGGCCGTTGAAAAACAGCTACCCCGCCTGAAAGAAATGGGGGTCGATATTCTCTGGCTGATGCCGATTTACCCCATCAGTCAGACCAATAAAAAAGGGATGCTGGGGAGCCCCTATGCCGTCGCCGATTATAAAGCGATCAACCAGGACTACGGCACAGCCGCCGATTTGAAAGCACTCGTCAACCGGGCGCACGCGCTGGGCATGCACGTCATTCTCGACTGGGTCGCCAATCATACGGGCCGCGACCATGTCTGGACACGGGAACATCCCGACTGGTATACACTCGTCAACGGGCAGATGATTGCGCCCATCGATCCAAAAACGGGCAAACCCACCGACTGGACCGACGTAATCGACCTGAACTACGACAATCCGGCCCTGCGCACCGGTATGATCGATGCCATGCAGTATTGGGTACGCGAGTTCGACGTCGACGGCTATCGTTGCGACGTAGCCGGGTTTGTACCCGTCGATTTCTGGGCGCAGCTACGGCCCAAGCTTGACTCGATCAAAACCGTTTTCATGTTGTCGGAATGGGAAGACGAACCCGAGCAGTTTAAAGCCTGCTTCAACATGAACTACGGCTGGAGCATGCATACCGTAATGAAAGCCATTGCCAAGGGGGCCCGCAAAGCTCCCAGCCTCGATTCGCTTCGGGAAGCCAATCAGAAGCGTTTTCCGGCTTGGTATTATCAGATGCTGTTCACCCAAAACCACGACGAGAATAGCTGGAACGGCACACTTAACGAATCGTTCGGGCCGGCCGCCGATGCCATGATTGTGCTGAGCAGTACGCTGGAAGGCATGCCGCTGGTTTACAACGGCATGGAATCAAAGCTGGACAAGCGGTTGGCCTTTTTCGAAAAAGATAGCATCAGTTGGGGAACTTACGAAAAGGCCCCGTTTTTCAAAGCACTGATGACGCTGAAACACCGCAATCGAGCGCTCTGGAACGGACTGGCTGGCGGCAAGGCACAGAAAATCACGACTGACCACGATGCTGCGATTTATGCCTTTCATCGGCAACGCGACAACGACCGGGTGACCGTGGTGCTTAACCTGAGTGATAAGCCGCAGACATTCCGGCTGCTGGGCGAAGGCTACGAAGGCATGTACACCGACGTATTTGATCATCAGTCGCTTGATCTGCGTCCGTACAGTTCCATGACCCTCCAGCCATGGGGTTACCGGGTCCTGACCAATTAAGCGAAACTGTTACTTTCTGGTGCTCGTCAGGCGGCAGGGTAACATCAAAATTGTATCTTAGACAATAATACCCACCTACCAACCGTAAACCGGATAGCGAAAACTGACTATTTCATTGCCCTTGCTAATGCGTACTCGACGGGTTCTGCCTGCTTTGCTTCCTCTATTTTTCGGAATAATCGTCCCGTTCGTCAGTACGTACGCGCAGTCGGCAGCAGAGCCCCCCGTGCACTGGGCAACTAGTGCGCTGGGCGCTTCGTCAGAAAAACGGGGAGAGCAGTACGGTGAACAGTATAAGGCATCACAGGCACTGGGCTATCCAAGCAAACTGCCGCAGCTCGGCGAAAGCCCGACGGCCTGAGCCCCACAACTTGCCGAAAATCCTGGCGACGACTGGATTCAGGTCGGCTTTCCGACCCCTACCCTGGCCCGGCAGATCGTATTAGCCGAGAACGTAAATCCGGGTGCCGTTGTGCGGGTGGTCGTCACTGACGAAGTGGGTACCGACCACACGGTTTATACCAATTTAAAACCGCAGCCGCGTCCTGATCCGTTGCTGTACGTGCCACTGCCCGATGCAGGACTTACCGTTGCCAAAGTCAAAGTATTTATCAACAGCGGAGCCATCCGGGGTATCAATCAGATTGATGCGATTGGCCTGACAGCCACTACGGCCCCTATTACGATCGGCATACGACTGGCGAAAGACACGCCCAAAGACATTGTCAAAGAGAATCTGGGCAAGGGGGTTAACTCAGCGGGTCAGGAAGTGGCTCCCGTCATCTCACCCGACGGCCGGACACTGTATTTCACCCGCAATTACAACAAAGCCAATATTGGTTCGGCCGATCATCAGGACGTCTGGTATTCGACCTTATCGTCAGGCAGCAATGGCACCCCGGCGGGCTGGAGCGACGCGATTAACATGGGACCGCCGATCAACAATGCCAGTGATAACGCGATCAGCAGCATCTCGGCCGACGGCAAGACGGTATATCTGCTGAATATCTACCAACCCAACGGTGGTACGACGTACGGCATCTCCAAATCTATTCGGACGAAAGCGGGCTGGTCTTTTCCGGCCGGGCTGACGATTAAGAACAACTATAACCTGCCTGAGAAGGAAAGTGACAACTCGGTCGAAACAGAACTCGCCGTTGCACCGGACGAACGTACGCTGATTCTATCAGTACGTCGGCGCGACACACGTGGTGACCGTGATTTATATGCCACTCACCTACTGCCTGACAAAACCTGGAGCGAGCCGGTACACATGGGTAATACAATCAACACGGCCGATGCTGAGAGCGCACCCTTCCTTGCGTCTGACAACCGAACGCTTTATTTCACATCGCGGGGCCACGCCGGTTACGGGAACGGCGACATCTACGTATCCCGCCGGATTGGTGAGTCCTGGACAGAATGGAGCGAACCCGAAAACCTGGGGCCAGGTATCAACACGCCTGAGTGGGACGGCTATTTCACCATTCCGGCAGCAGGCGATTTTGCCTACCTCAGTTCACGCTCGAACTCACTGGGCGAAGACGATATTTTTCGGCTGAAGTTATTTCCGGCTATCAAGCCGAACCCGGTGGCGATCATTTCAGGGCAGGTACTCGACGCCAAAACCAAGAAACCACTGGCAGCACAGGTGGTAGCCGAACTGTTTGGTCAACGAAAAGACATTACTAAGGTCGACTACGACCCCGAAACGGGGGCATTCAAACTGATTTTACCGACCCAAAGTCAGTACACGCTCAAAGCTAGCAAAGAAGGGTATTTTGCCCCAACTGACATCATCGACCTCAGTAAAGACAAGCGCTTCCGCGATATCAAACGCAACTTATACCTGCTGAAGATCGAGCCGGGGCAGGTCATCACAATGCGGGAGATCCTGTTCGATCAGGGGCATTTTGAGCTGATGACCGGAGCCGACGCCGAGCTGGACCGGGTTGTCGAGATGCTGAATACGCACCCGTCGATGGAAATCATGGTCGAAGGCCACTCTGATAATCAGGGCGAATGGGATTCCAATATGAAACTCTCCGCCGACCGCGTACAGACGGTACGAAACTATCTGATCGATAAAGGCATAACCGATTCCCGCATTCAAACAAAGGCCTGGGGGCCAAGCCGCCCGGTGGCTAGTAATGAAACAGAAGAGAAGCGTAAACTGAACCGGCGGGTAGAATTCACGATTTTGAAAATGTAGCTACGTTGAATTTGCCGTAGTTTTGACTAATGGTTACTAAATCATCCCGCTTTTCCAGCCTATTATTTGGGTTAATCTTACTGTTGGCAATTGGTCTGCGCCTATACCGCGTAGGCACGTACGGCATCTATTTTGACGAAAAAGCGACGCTGCTCGTTAGTCAGAGCATCGTCATGGAGGGATACAATCAGCGCGACGTGTTCGAGAAGACCTATTTCACGCCCGCCGAATTCTGGAAGCCCAAAACCTTCACCGATTTTATGGAAGCTGATACGCGCAGCGATATTGGCAATAGTCCGGCTTACTACGCGGTAGTCTGGGGTTGGCTAAAACTATTCGGTATGAGCGACACCTCTCTGCGCATGCCGTCAGTGATTTTCAGTACGCTGCTGGTCGGGTTACTCGTTCTGTTTGTCCGGCGGCATTTTCAGTTTCTGGGCGAAGCACGGGCCAACACGCTGGCGCTACTGAGTGCGTTCATCGCAGCGATTGAGCCCTTTTTCGTCGCTTACAGCCACATTGCCCGAAACTACCCAATGACGTTTTTCCTGACGCTGCTGTCGACGCACTTCTTTCTGCTCATCATGGAGCGAGTTCGTCAGCCGTCATTGTCGCCTAAATCGTCGACGGGGCCGTTGGGTTTATACCTTGCTTACGGGCTTATTTTCGTTGCTTCGGTATTCTCGCACTACCTGACCGTTACTGTGTTTCTGTGTCACGGAATTTATGCCCTGCTTTTTCTGCGCAACGGTCGGGCGTGGATGGCGCTGGGCCTGACTGCGGCCGTGGGCCTTGGTTTCGTTTCGCTCTGGTTTCTGTTCGGGGGTGGTCAGTACACATTTTTTACGCTGAACTATCAGGCGCAGTTCTACCGCAATATCGCCCTGACCAATCCGACCGGCAGCCCGTTTGGCTTGATCCTTCCCGCTACCATTCCAAACATTGCCGTACGCGCTATCCCCATCTTCGCCGATTTGTTTATGCCGACCAACGGTTCCGGTCAGGCTATGACCGGAGTACGCAATTCAGTACTGGCGCTGATGCTGGGGCTGGCAACAACCGGTATCATTCACCGGTATTGGTCAGCACGTACCGTCCCCGTCTGGGTTTATGTTGCAGTACCGGCACTGCTGCTGGTGGGGCTTCCGTTTTACAGCGTTGTTCCAGACAGATTACTGGTATTGTCGGGAGCCGTTCCGTTTATTTACCTGATTGGTCGGTATGTGCATGACCGGTTTGGTCGGGCGGAGCGCCCTCTGATTACACTATTGCTACTGCTCACCTTCATACCAACGCTGTTCCTATTGTTCATGGCCTGGCGGTCGGGGCATACGTTCGGGATTACGCAACGCTATTCCGGCTTTTCCTTTCCGTATGTCTGCGTGCTGGTCGCGATGGGCGTACAGCAGCTAATAGAAGCCCGCTGGTGGGTAGCCGTCCCAATAGCCGCTGTGCTCCTGCTTCAGCTGGTGCATATTGTGCAACTACTAGGTGCCATTTACGCCGACGAAGCACCCAAGTACACCTATTTTGACCGGCCCCGTATAGCCAACCCGTATTGGCAGGCGGCACAACAGCTCATCAGTACGTATCAACCGGGCGACACCATCCTTTACCCGAATAAGAAGCGGGTCATCTATTCCCAGGTTATCGACAAAACATACACCCCGCTGTCGCTGCTCGACGCGCAGCTGATGAACGTATACCTGCCGAAGACCGCTACGTATATCCAGCGTATTGACCCGCTGGAGCCCGACAAGATCATTCTGGTGAAGGGACGATCCGGCGAACGAATCACTATCTTTGATTTAAAGGGGTCTACTTATCGCGATCATCAGGTCGATACAGCTTAGTGAACAGCCGATATGGCCCGCGTTCGCCCGGTTATAAAGCGCCAGCAGGTTCAGGCGGAGCTGTCCCTGTAGCGTGCTGATGTCAATGGGTATGTCGAG
>JAKONH010000625.1 GCA_022702045.1 Spirosomataceae bacterium | reverse complement strand
CTCGAAGAGATCACGGCGGAAGTAGAATCCGTTAGAGCTGAACGGCATGCCGGAAAATAAAGCCAGACTTATTGTCGACACGAATCTCTGGATCAGCTTCCTGCTAACCAACAACTATGTAAAACTCGATCAGCTGCTGAATAAGCAGTTGGCTTTATTACTTTTCAGCGATAAATTATTTTCTGAATTTATAGACGTTGCCCGTCGACCCAAATTTAGAAAGTTCTTTTCCCTAGATGACCTTGACGAACTAACCACTTCGTAATCGAGCGGAGTTTATTAACGTCAGCAGTGTCGTAGTTGAATGCCGCGATGAGAAAGATGATTTCCTTCTATCGCTTGCTGTCGATGGTCGGGCCACCCATCTTATAACAGGTGATAAAGACTTACTTGATATGCAGCAATTTCGGGAAATCCGAATTTTAACAATTGCAGAATATCTCATGGGCAGCTTTGAATAAATCAATATTCAACGCCACCGGTCAGCGCATCCGCGACCTGCCCATCCCCCCCACAAAATGATTCAAAAGCTGGTGTAGACTGTAGCGTTTCCACTAACTCCTGCCCAAACCTTCAATGGTTTGGGCAGGAGTTTTGTTTTCGTCGTTATTCAGGCAACAAACTTGCAGTAAGACAACAGTATACCCGTTCATGTTTTTTGTCATTCCTCGCAGGCTCGGAGTGACAAAAACAAATTAAATTGACTACTCAAACAGCTTTTTATGTGCAGCGCATCACTGATTCCGCGCGCCGTGAAACAGATTTTGAAAGGAGAAATCGGGGTGGCGCAGGGCCAGTTCGTTCTGACTTGACTCAAGTTGAGCCGCTGTGGCGTAGATCAACATCGCCTGCTCGTACTCGCTGATTGCCGCCTGTATCGTGTCAACCTTTCCGTTTGTGAGCTTGTCGGCTAATGTCATGGCATCGACCAGTCCGGTGTTGACACCCTGACCAGCAAACGGTGGCATCAAATGAGCCGCGTCGCCGACAACCGTTATGGGCAGCGGGCGATCCTGCTTCCAGGGTTTGGTCAACGGTAGTTTCTTTATCGGCAATGCCCGGAACAGATCGGTGGACTGGAACAGCTGCTTGTATACGACATTCCAGCTAGCGAATCGGTCGGAAAGAAACTGGGCAATACGGCCCGTATCCTGGAAATTAAGGTGTTCGTTCACCCACTCTTCCGATTCGCTGAGAATGACATTGTAAGTCAACAGGCCGTTATTCTTCGGGTTCGCGCCAAACAGATTTCCCTTGTGCGACGCCATCAGAATATTTCCGTTACACAAGTTATAAAACGCAGGACAAGCGCGTTGTGAATCAGCGACTTCACCCTGTATAAACACCGTACCGGTGTACTCGACGGCTGCATCGGTGATGTATTGCCGTACCGCTGACATGCCACCATTTGCGCCGATCACCAGATCAGCAGTGGCGCATTGGCCTTTGTCGAAATGCAGTTGCCATTTTCCGTCGTGAACGTCGAGTTCGGTGAATTTTCGGCCCCATACCACCGTGTTGTCTGCCAGACTGTGCAGCAGCAACGTTCGCAGTTCATTTCGATTGATTTCAGGGCTATCGGTAGCCGGACCTCTGGAAAACAGTACGGTCCCCTGCTCGTCGGTAACGACCCGGCCCATCGGTATCGCCTTTGCAAAGTATTGATCGAGCAAACCAGCCTTGTCGAGTGCTTTCTGACCCGATGTCTCGTGCAGGTCAAGGGTACCGCCCCAAATGCGGGCCTGTGCATCTTTGTCGCGTTCGTATACGGTTACGGTTACGCCTGCCTGCTGTAGTAGTTTCGCCAATATCAGGCCAACGGGTCCGGCACCAAGGATGGCAACTTCTTTATCGGTTAGCAGCATGATTGTGTGCTAGTTGTTACGTTGATTACAGCACAAAATTCTGAAACACGGCAGGAACAGGCTTGTACAAACGCGACAAAATCGTCGGGGCTGGCTGTTTGCTAGTGAGCTTTAGTTATGTTGAAAAAAGTGTTTTTATCATTCAGCTTGACGTCGAAACGATAAAAACACTTTTTTCAACACGTTGGAACGGGGATGAGTACGTATAAACAGGGTCTCAATAATGACATGTTTATTCGCTAAAAAGCGGTCGTCTGCGTATTCCGTCGGTGAATAGCTTCTTCCGTTCTGGGAATGAAATTTTCTTTTACGTTCAACTCCGCAGTCGCCTGTACTTCGTCGATAAACGGACGTAGTGTTTGATTGTATTCCTGAAAGGCTAGCTCAAGGTTGCCACTGTGTTTTTCCAGCGCGTCGGCCAGCGCAGCAGCGCCGATCACCGATAACGAAGCCCCCATTCCGGCAGCGGGCGAGGCACAATAGCCAGCGTCGCCGACCAATGCGACCCGACCTTTTGTCCACGACGGCATTTTTATCTGACAGAACTTATCGAAATAGAATTTATCCGACTGTTGAACTTCGGTCAATAACTCATTGGTGCGCCAGCCTTGTCCGGCAAATTGGTTTAGGATAATGGCCCGTTGCTGATCGATATCGCGGTAGTTATACGGAATTTCTTTCTGTGAGAAGAAGCTAAAAATTATATCCGTCTTTTTGTTGTATGCATTGAGCGTAATAGCCTTGTCTGGCACATTAAATAGCTGCATCGTTTTCTCGTTTATCAACAACTTACTGACGGTCGTAATTGAGAAGTAGGCTTCCATAAAATAAGCGTAGTCGGCTTCGTGACCAAACCAGTTGTGGCGTACGATCGAATGCAGACCGTCGCAACCGATCACCAGATCGAATGTTTGCTGCGTACCATCTTTAAGCGTAACATATACACCATCATTCGTCTCTGCAAGCGTGGTAATGGTGTTGTTGAAAAGAAACGTAACGGTAGTTAATAGTCGATCAAACAGGCTATTGATAAAAATATCCCGTTCAATTTCGATGTCATCGTCCTGACTGTCGACGTTATCGTTCGTCAATGCGATCGAGCCGGCCGTGCTGTCATCAGCCTCTTTAAATTCGATCCGTTCTACACGCAGGCGGTTGGCGTCTAACTGGTCAAAAATGCCCATACGCTTCGAAATGTCGACCGCGAGTCCGCGTATATCGACCGCAGCACCGGCCGTTCGGGGCTCATTGGCCTGCTCGACAACCGTGACTGTATAGCCTAGTTTAGTTAGTAAACAGGCGGTCGACAGGCCGGCGATACTGGCCCCTGAAATGAGTACTTTTTTTCCGTTTGCTGATTCCATGTGTTGTGCGATTCGATTAACTCATCGATGGCACAAAACTCCGGCATTTGGCAGCGTCAGGCTTGTATAAACACGACAAAATCGTCGCCGATGGTTTGTTTCGCTTTCTTCGTTCGGCGCGCGAAGGCAGCAGGTGTCGTACCGCTGTATCGCTTAAATTCCCGGCTCAGGTGCGCCTGATCCGTATAGCCCAGTTCGTGCGCCAGGCCAGCCAGGCTGACGTTTGGGTCGAGCCACAGGTGATCGCGTACTTGTTCGAAGCGCATCAACGCCGACACGTCTTTTACCGTATGCCCCGCCGACTGTTTGAACTTGCGTTCCAGCGTACGCACCGTCGCATGAGCCGCTGCCGCAACCTGACTGACCGGCAGGGTTCCGTTGGCATTCCGCATCGCAACGCCCGCTTTTTGCAATACCGCATTCGGCGCGATTGGCGACTGTGCAGCCAGAAAATACGCGGCCACCGCAACCAGTGCTTCTTTGATCTGACCCACCCGAATCAGCTCGGCCAGCGTAGCCTGAAGATGGGCAACAGGATGCTCAATTGTTCGTATACCGTCCTTACCCGATGGCAAGCCCAGCAAGTCAAAAACGGTCCAGGGGAAGCAGCGGACACCAATAATTTCTAGCTGGCCTTTCGAATGAAAATAAACCGGCTGGTTGAGAAGTCCCACCAGAAACGGAGACGGCAGGGGTTGTAAGCCGTTGCTGGTAGCGATACTGCAATGACTACCGAAGTGAAAGATCAGTTCCGCATAGCCATCGGGGACTACCTCGAAGTTCGACTGGTTTTCGGCGAATTCGATGCGGGTGTACCAAAAGCACTTGATAACACTTCGTAATGCTTCGGGTGACTCAACTTCCAGATGCTGCATGGTGAAAGATAACATATTCAGCACATAGCGAAGCAGGCCGGCTTTCCAGAAATAGGAAAGCCGGCCTGCTCCGTTGATTCAGTATAGGTCTTATCGTTTGAACACGCGTTGCGATTCGTAGCGCAACCGTTGTTGCATAACCTCGGCCACGTTTACTTTGGTCGCTTCGAGCTTCGCTTTTATCATGATTAACATGCCGGCATCGAATCCTTTTGAATGTCTCTTCAGGAAGGTTTCAGCGTCGGTCAGGTTCTGAATTGCCTGCGTCCAGTCGACCTGACTCCAGATGGCGCCCACGTTGACTTTATACGCTTTATGGGCGCCCATTCCACCCTTCACCAGCGAAATCGCCACGCCACCGCCACCCGCTCCGGCACCGACTACCGATGCAGCGCCTACATGCGTAGCGGCAGCAAGTCCTCTTGTCAACCCCTCTTTAACGCCGACGCCCCCAATTCCTTTAGCCAACTCCGTTCCCCCGACGACCGCCCGGCCGTGCTGTACGCCACCTTCCCGCTGTGCATTTTCCAACCCTACCTCGGCCACTGACCGGGCTGCGCCAACAACTACACCTGCTACGGCCGACGTGGCCGAAATGGCAATTGCCCCAGCCGCCATAGGAATTGCGGCCAAGCCACCAGTAGCGATAATACCCGCGATAATCAATCCGCCACCGGCTACCCCTAGGGCGATCTGAAACCCGCTCAACGCAGCCAGTGCATTTCGCCATTTAGTCACATCTTTCTCATTGGCTTTAAACAGCTCGATCAGGTTATCCACGTTCTGACAATAGGTAACCAGTTCACCAAAACGCTCGACCTGCAACTCACGGGGCATACTGCGGATAGACCC
>JAKONH010000622.1 GCA_022702045.1 Spirosomataceae bacterium | reverse complement strand
CTGAAAAAGAACGCGCCGGCCAAGCGTGGTCCGGGCAGCGTCATTTGTGGCGGGTCATCTGGCGGTCGTCGCACTGGGCGCTCGGGCATTCATTTACGCTCATTCTGTTTGCCTGCTTCATCCTGCTGCTCAAGTCAGCCCTGTCGCTTAACATTGCCGAGCAGGTCGAGCTGGCCGTCGGACCGCTGATGATCTGGCTGGGCGTCGTCGCGATCCGGCGTAATTACCAGCAGACACACGAACACGCCCACCCGCACAACCCACCGGCCACAACAGTTAGCCGATCGTTCTGGGTCGGGATGGTGCATGGACTGGCCGGAACAGGTGGTGCCTGTACCGTGGCACTGACGCTGGCCGCCCGTGATGCATCGACCGCTGTCTGGATTATTATCCTGCAAAGCGCGGGTATAATCGTCGCCATGACGCTCTACGGATGCCTGTTGGCTTTTTCGCTGACGAAAGTGGTCGATCGTTGGCGGACAGCGATGCGGGTGATTAATTACGCCGTCGGCATTTTCTCCATCGGCATCGGCCTGCTCACGCTGTGGGAGGTAGCCCAGTCGTACCGATAATTATGGTTTGCTTCTCTTTCTGTCATTCGGATAACAGAAATGCTGAATAGATTCAGCAACAATTACTTACCAATCAATTATACCCTACGTGACGAATTTCTTCCGTCGATGCGCCCGGTTGGGTGCGCCTGTTTCTTCATCAGCAAACCGGCCGGTTTGCATTGGTTCAGCACTGGTAACCCTGTCGCTGCTGGCCGTGTCAGCCTACGGCCAAACACCTGATTCACTGCGCAACCGCGATCTTACCGAAGTCGTCGTGACGGCGACCCGCTCGGATAGTCGACGCGAACTGGTACCGCAGCAGATTAATGTACTTACCCGCCACGATATCGCCCAGACGCAGGCGTTCGACGTGACCGACCTGGTAAAAAAGCTGGCGGCTGTCAATGTTATTCAATACCCGAGTTTGTCGTCGGGGGTGGGCATCCGGGGTTTCCGGCCGCAGTTTTCGGGACTGAACCAGCGCACGCTGTTACTTATCGATGGTCGTCCGGCCGGAGCAACCAACCTCTCGACAATAGGCCTCAACAACGTCGAGCGGGTAGAGGTGTTGAAAGGACCTGCGTCGGCCTTGTATGGATCACAGGCGATGGGGGGCGTTATCAACGTCATTACCCGCCGGTCGCGCGGACCAATTCACGGTAACGCCTTCGCAGAGTACGGTTCATTCCAAACCTATCAGGCGGGCGGTAACGTCGGCGGTAACCTGACCAAACGACTCGATTTCGACGCGTCGCTGAGCTACTTCAAACGAGCGCATGACTACAAGCTGGGCAGCGGTAACCTATTCCGCGACTGGCTCGGTGGCGATCAGGCGGTAAAGAACTACACCAACAAACCAGCCGAAACGGCTGACGACCGCAAGGATGACGGCCTAACCCGACCTAACACAAAACTGACCTACTATTCGGGGGCGCTGCGGTTAGGCTACCAACTGGGAGCCAACTGGCGCGTGGACGTGCGGGGCGAGAAGTTTACCGCGAAAGACGTCGAATCGCCGGGCGACATTACTTACGGCACCACGCAGTCGAGCCTGAAAGATGCGGATCGGCAGGCAGCTGAGGTCGCGCTGAGTGGCCAACTGAGGGCGCATAAGCCGGTGCTTCGAGTCTTTGCGTCGGGCGAAAACAGCATTTTCAAAACGACCAATGTATCGGGCAAACCCGTTACACCTTACCAGTCGTCGACGACTGGAAACCGCTGGCAAGGCATTCAACTGAAGGACAACTGGCAGATCGGTCGTCACTCGCTGACCATCGGCTACGATTATCTGGACGCCAGCACAAGCAGCCGCGCCTGGACCGACGCGACCACCGAACGGGCACCGACTTCGCCCAACTACGCGATTCGCTCGTCGGCATTCTACGCACAGGGACAACTGCGGTTCAGCAACGACCGGCTGATTCTGCAGCCGGGTATACGCTACGACAACATTACCTTCGACGTTCGCGAAACGCCATTGCTGACGACCTATAAGGGTGGCAAATCGACTACGCCTTTCGTCAGTCCGAGTCTGGGAGCCGTCGTGCGGGTAGCACCCGACCTGGGGCTGACGGGTACGGTGGGACGCGCTTTTGTAACGCCCGACGCCTTCAACGTAGCAGGATACTCGGAAGTGCGTACCTCGGCGGGGCGCATCACAATCACGACCGGTAACCCCGACATTCGCAACGAAAACAGTGTCAGTTACGATGCTGGTCTGCACTACAGCCGACCCACGAGCGGGTTCAGCGCGGGCGTGACTTACTTCCACACGAATGTAGCCGACCGGATTGCCCGTATCATTACGCAGGTGAACGAGCGGCAGACGAACGGCGACATTATCGTGGCGCGGGCGACCTACGTCAACGCGGCCGATTCGCAGATCAGCGGGATTGAGTCGGAAGCAGCCTATGATTTTGGCGCGTTGGCAGCTTACCGCTACTCGTTGAAACTGTTCGCCAACGCGACCAATATGATCCGCTACAGCGAGACCGTCGTCGGTACCGACGGAGCCGTGACGGAGCGTGACATCATGAACGTTGCGAAGATGAATCTGAACGCCGGGCTGGATTACGATTCATTCAAAGGCTTCCGGGCGCGGTTGCTGGGGCGGTACGTCGGTCACCGCAAAGACACGGACTTCACCGATGCCGCCAATCCTGAAATCGAGTATCCGGTTTATCTGGTACTCGACGCAAGTGCCTCATATACGTTAGCGAAGCAACACACGCTTACGGTACAGGCAACGAACCTAACCGACGAGAACTACTACGAAAAGCGGGGCTACAACCTGCCCGGCCGCTCGTTCTTCGCGCGATATACCGTTTCGTTCTAACGACTACCCTGCACCATTGATACCGAAGCCGATGCTGTATTCCAGCATCGGCTTCGGTGTTTGAATACAGTTGTGGACCAAATGCAATCAGGAACAGCTACTAAATAAAATCATATTTTGTCAGCGTCTGGTAGCCCACGTCCGTATGATACACACGATCACAATAGAAACGCATAATCAGGACGGCCTGACCCTCTTCCGGGTGTTAGCGGAACGACTAGGGTTACGATTGCAAGAAACGCATGACGAAGAACCCGTCAGTGAATCAGACGTATTACGATAGTTGAACCGCGTCAACTGGCACAGCGACGAGACAGGTGATAAACTAAACACAATGCTTCGAAATGCCCGGTCTTTCGGTGGTCGTGATGTACAAGTATGATACGCTATTTACTCGATACGAATGTGTGCGTTCATGTACTGAAGAACGAATTTGGCGTCGAACAGCTAATTGCTGAAACAGGTATTGCGCGTTGTTCCCTGTCGCAGATTACAAGCACCAAGCTGCTGTTTGGCGTAGAAAACAGCGCCCCGGAACGACGCTCGCTTAACAAACAAAACGTCGAGTAGTTTCAGGCTCTTTTCATTGGTCAGGTTCTCAGTATTGATCCGGTATTGGCTGAGTATGCCCGCCAAACAGTAATGCTTGGGCGAATGCGACGTCCAGTAGACGATTTCGATCTATTGATCAGCGCTACTGCCATCGTACATGAAATGACACTGGTGACGCGTAACACACGACATGTCAGCGGTGTAAAACTAGTGAACTGGATTGATCTCTAGCTTTTATACTGGTTATCGGTAACGGGTAGTTCGTCTGTCACCAATCTGATGTGGTGTCAGGTCGTAACCTGACACACTGGAATAGTAATGCCGTTATACCGGTTTGGTCAATCAAAAACGAATAAACGAACGGGTGATGCTTACTTTTGTGTTCGTCAACTGACAGACGACTAAACCAACATGAACCTCAACACAACACAGACGACTACCGGCATTCTTACCCTGCTAACCGGCCTTACGCTGACCCTGACGGCCTGCGGACAAAACAACACCAACGCAACACAGGCATCGGCGGGGGGCGGCTTGGCATCTGTCGAAACCAAAGAACCCAATTCGCCAGCCTACAAACCTGCCTTTGCGGGACAAACGCGCGTTGCGGGCGCCAAAACGGAGATGGCTTATGAAGGCAAAGTCCTGACTGAGTCGCTTAAAAATCCGTGGGGTATCACCAGTCTGCCCGACGGTCGGCTGCTGATTACTGAGCGCGAAGGCACCATGCGAATCGCAACGGCAGACGGCAACGTAAGTGCCCCGATTACGGGTGTGCCGAAAGTAAATGCGGGCGGGCAAGGCGGTCTGCTTGGTGTTCGGGTCGACCCCGACTTTGCCACAAACCGGATGGTGTACTGGGTGTTCTCGGAAGCCCGGCCCGACGGAAATCTGACGGCCGTTGCCAAAGGCAAGCTGTCAACCGACGAGAAAACGATTCAGAACCCGGCCGTCATTTACCGGGCAACACCCGCTTACAAAGGCACGCTGCACTACGGCGGCCGTATCGTCTTCGACAAAAGCGGTAATGTCGTGATCAGCACCGGCGAACGGTCGGATCTGGTTACGCGCCCGCAGGCACAGTCGCTTAACTCGGGACTGGGTAAAGTCATTCGGATTACGAAAGAGGGGCAACCCGCACCCGGTAACCCGTTCCTGGGGCAACAGGGTGTCCGGCCGGAGCTGTATTCGTATGGTCACCGCAACGTGCAGGGGCTGGCGTTCAACCCTACGACGGGCGACCTGTGGGAGGATGAATTCGGGCCACGCGGGGGCGATGAAGTTAACCGCGTGCTACCTGGCAAAAACTACGGTTGGCCAACGATTACCTACGGTATCGAATACGCCGGACCGAAAGTGGGCGAGGGCATTCAGCAGAAAGACGGACTGGAACAACCAGTTTATTACTGGGACCCCAGCGTATCGCCGAGCGGCATGACGTTCTATACGAGCGATGCCATGCCCGAATGGAAAAACAACCTGTTTGTTGGCGCACTGAGTGGTATGCATATTGCCCGGCTGATCATTGAGAACAATAAAGTCGTCGGTGAAGAGCGGCTGCTGGCCGATCAGTATCAGCGGTTCCGTGACCTGACACAAGGTAACGACGGGGCTATCTACGCCATTACCGATCAGGGACGGCTTTACCGCATCGCCAAAAAATAAAACGCCGGCACGGGCCGACGTTTCAGAATTAATACAGACCGGTGGCTAAGGCTACCGGTCTTTCTTTTTGGGCTGCTGTTTCTTCACCGGACCGTAGTCGGCGCGGGCGCCCCGTGTCGGCTGGCTGGTAGCGCCCGAGGCTGGTGTGCCCATGGTGGGCGACGAACGAACCTGATTTGTGGCCGATACCGATGCGGGCGCGGGGGCCGGTCGTGGGTCGTTGCGTGTGCTGGTCGGTTGGGCCTGTTTTTCGGCGCGTTTGCTACCTGATACTGTCGCCTGTGAATAGCCGAGTGTTATGGTGATCGCCACCAGCAGGGCTGTGCTTACTACAATTTTCATAACGTCTGATGATTTGTTGGCTGTTGAGAATGACTCGTTGGAGAGATAACTGTCCGTCGAAGCAGATGGATTGTCTGTACACGACTATTTCAGGAATGGGACACGAAACCAACGAATGGCTGGACCATAGTCTCATTAAAACGGGGGAGTCCGGATGAATTCGGGCAGGATGGCTACGGAGTCGGTTCTGCCTACGCTGACCGCCGGTAACCCGTCTGGAAAGCGGCAGCATTTTACGTTACTAAACCTCACTAACCATTATGTTTTACCACGATAAACGGTTGCAGTATAAGGTCCGGGTCGACAAGCCAAATCCCCAGTTTGCCAAAGCCTTACAACAGGCCCTGGGGGGTATTGAGGGGGAAATCCGGGTGTGTCTCCAATATTTATTCCAAGCTTGGAATTCACGCGGCCCGGCCCGTTATCGCGACATGCTGCTTGATACCGGCACGGAAGAAATATCCCACATTGAAATGCTGGCAACGGCTATTGCGCTCAATCTGGAAGGAGTGTGCTCGAAGAACTGGGCCACGGCGACATGAGCAAGGTGCTGCCCATCCCGAACAGTTTCCCGCAGAGTCAGGAGAAACAAGAATTCAGCTACGCCTTCGTCAACACAAACGTCGACCCGTCGTCGCCATCGGCCGGTGAAAACCGTCGCTGGACAGAAGGTCCGTCCATTGATAAGAAAGGATAATTTCACTAAATAAAGGCGCAGCCCTATGGCGATGAGCCCCAGTTAGGGCCACCGATGCCGGAAGCCCACGCGCAAACCGAACAGCTTCAAAAGGCGGGCGATCAAAGCTAGCCGCTCTTAGCCCTTGCCTGTGTATGTGATATCACTACGGACGCAGGTTTTTTATACTATCAACTCAACGAAAAGTCTATGAAACTCAACAACATTATGCTTGGTGCACTGCTGAGCGGTTCGGTAATCAGTGTTAGTTTGGCGCAGCAAACCGGTGCCAACAGTGCCAGTCGGGTCGGCAATGAAAGCATGTCGGAGTTCGACCGGCAGAATAAGGAGGGGGCTGCTGCCGTCAGTGCGGTATCAGCCACGGACAAAAAGCTGTCGCAGTCGGATGTACAGCTTATGAATGAAGTGGCGATGGGCGGTATGATGCAACTTCAGATGAGTCAGCTCGCTGTGCAGAAAGCTAGCAATCCGCAAATAAAAGCCCTGGCGCAGGCCGAAGTTGACGAACAAACGGGCCTGGCGGCCAAGCTACAGGAAATTGCGTCGGCCAAAGGCGTTACGTTACCGGCTGGCCCCGATGCGCAAACTAAAACCCTGCTGGGAAAATTTGATCAGGCATCCGGCGAAGCCTTCGATCGCCTGTACGTTACGGAAAGTGGTGTGAAAGGCCACGAAAAGCTGGACAAGGTGATGTCGAAAGTCGAATCAAGTGCGTCGGATAACGGCCTTAAGCAACTGGCTAAGGCCGCTCACCCGCTGGTCAAAACGCATCTGATCGTGTCGCGACAGATAATGAAGTCGATGTAAACTGGACGATTGTCCGTACACGACGTACAGCTAAAATACCGGAACGGTACCGCCCTAATTAGTGATAAGCCTCCGTTCATCAGAGCGGGGGCTTTCCGTTTAGCAGTAGAAGCAGGCCGTTGCTGGCTTCTGCTCAAGGAATACTCAACAACCCAACACAATGGTAAAACGCACACTACTGCTGGCAATGGGTCTGGCCGGACTACTAACAATGCCCGCTTACAAATCAGCTCCACACAAAGAGAAGTGGATCAGCCTGTTCGATGGGAAGACACTAAATGGCTGGAAAGCGGTTGAAAATCCGGCTACGTTTAGTGTCCAGGACGGCGCTATCGTTGTGGCCGGGCCACGGGCGCATCTGTTCTACGAAGGGCCGGTTAATAATCACGATTTTAAGAACTTCGAGTGGAAAGCTGACATCAAAACCTTGCCCGGCTCGAACTCGGGTATGTTTATTCACACGGCTTATCAGGAAAACGGCTGGCCAAAACAGGGCTACGAAATTCAGGTCAACCAGACTCATACCGACTGGCGAAAAACGGGGAGCGTCTATGGCCTGCAGGATGTGAAAGAGACGTTTGTCAAAGACGGCGAATGGTACAATGAACGCATTGTCGTGCGGGGAAAAACCATTCAGATCCTGATCAATGACAAGGTGATCAATACTTACACCGAGCCGGAAAACACCGATAAGGCAGGCAGCGGGACCATTGCCATACAGGGCCACGACCCCAAAAGCACGGTCTATTACAAGAATATCGAAATTATGCCCCTGCCAAACTAAAAATAGACAGGATTGTCAGGACTTCCCTTTTTCTCATAAAGTCCTGACAATCCTTTAATCCTGTCTATCTAAAAAACGGAATCGCGGCTGCGTGGTTAGGGTAGTATCACCTGACTAATCAGCGTATGCGCAGTGAACGAGAAACGAAACTATTGACGAAATTCTGGGTGAAGGGCGGGGTCGGCGCCATGTTCGTGGGCAGCGGACTATCGGTCTTGCTGCACGGCTGGGGACTCCGGCAGGCCAACGAAGACAACTGGTTCTGGGTCAGCACAGGCGGCTTCGCCCTAATCATGACCGGCCTCCGACTGATCGGCGACGCCAACCGCCACCGGACTATGGTCGACGTACTACAGGAACTGGATAAACGCGAAAAACTATAAAAGCCGCTCGGGCCATGCAACTGATTACTAGTTACATGGCCCGAGCGGCTTTTGTTTACTTTACTTGCCTTTCTTCGCTTTCGGCTTTGGCTTCTCTGCCGGTTCAGCGGCTTTCGGCCCTTTGGTCTCCTTCGCTGGCTTTTCAGCCGGTACCGGTTTCTCGGCCGGAGCTGGTTTATCCTTCAGCTCTTTCTCGGCTTTGGATACCTTGTCTGCTTTCGGTTCGGGCTTTTCCGGCTTTGGAGCTGGCCCACCGATCGAACCGCGCACAAACGTACCCCAGGTCAGATTGTCTTTTCCCGCTACACTCTTGTGTGCCCGGTCGATAGCCATATTGGCAGCTGCTTCCACAACCCAGTCGAAATTCTCCTGACCAACTGAATGGATGTCGGCGTCGGGGGCGGGGTTGCAGAAGTCGATCGCGATAGGGATACCGTCGCGCACGGCAAACTCAACCGTATTGAAGTCGTAACCCAGTCCGTGGTTCAGCTTCAGCACGTACTCCTCCATCGTTTTGAGCAGCTGCTTGCCCGCATCGCCGGTCGTCTTCATCTCCGACGCATAACGCAAATGGTGCGGGTTGCGCGGTTCGTACGGCATGATGCGTACATCCTTGCCGCCGATGCAGTAGCAACGGAAATAATCGGTGAAGTCGATGGCTTCCTGATACAGCATTACTAGTTGGCCGGTCTCGTCGTAGGCGCGGAACATCTGCTCCGGGTTGTCGACTTTATAGACACTTTTCCAGCCACCGCCGGCGTGGGGCTTCATAAACGCCGGGAAGCCGATGTGCTCAAAAATGCCATCCCAGTTCATGTTCGCGAGGTTACGGAACGAATTGTGATTCGTGTCGTCGGGACGCTCTTTAGAAGGTAGCAAAATCGTTTTCGGGACTGGTACGCCCAGTTGAACAGCCAGTGCGTTGTTGAAAAACTTTTCGTCGGCACTCCACCAGAAGGGATTGTTCACCACGGCCGTGCCCGTGAGGGCTGCGTTTTTCAGAAACGCTTTATAAAACGGAACATCCTGCGAGATCCGGTCGATAATCACCGCGTAGTCGGTCGGAACGCTTTGTTCTACCTGCTCAATGCGGACGAACTCGGCGGGGAAATCGCTCTGCTTCTCGTTGACGCGATCGACAAATGCCTGGGGGAACGTATTTTCCTGGCCAAACAAGATACCTATCTTTCGTTTGCTACTCATAATCAGGTAGTTGATGTTAGATGGTGTTACTGCTGTACAACAAGGGTGCAACAGGAGCGCGTTGTTACGCTGTGATGGGTCAAAGTTGCACTGCTGTCCGTAAAAACCCAAACGGCCCCCTGAGGTTTGTTTAATCCGTAATAAGACCGTTTACAGGAAAAACGTTGGCTCTTGCTGAACGACCAGATACAAACCCATCATGGTGCCGTATGGCTGAAAGCTACGGTATTCTCGGGGTACCGTGATAGGGGCTTGTAACGGCACCGCTTATCTATACGATGCCCTGTCTTTTTAGCGATAAAATCGTTACGTCTCAGCTGATCTAATGATAGGTTTCGAGACGGACCTTCGGCTGTGCCCGTTGAAAGAGTGAAACCAATACGGTAACACAAAAGACGATGTGCATATTTGCGAATTATAACAGGCGATGAGCCGTACTCATAGCCATTACCGTAACTACCGCGTAGAAAATGAAGAGACTATGTACACTCGTATTCTGTATTGCTTGCCTCTCTGTGGCATTTGGGCAGAAAGATGTACCGAACAGAGACGTATCCAAGCCATTTGTGCTCGGCCAGATAGACGAGATCCGCTCTACCGAATTAAATGAGAAAAGAACACTAAATATTTATTTGCCCGAAGGATACACTGATAAGGATACCGTAACGTATCCAGTTATTTACTTATTAGACGGCTCCGCAGATGAAGATTTTATTCACATTGTTGGACTTGTTCAATTTAATAGTTTTGAGTGGGTCAACCAGGTTCCGAAATCGATTGTAGTTGGTATCGCAACGGTTGACAGACGACGGGATTTTACGTTTCCGACGACCCTAGAAAAAGATAGAAAAGCGTACCCAACAACAGGTCATTCTGATCGATTTATCGCCTTTATCGAGAAGGAGTTGCAGCCTTATATTCAGACGAAATTTAAAACGGGCCACTCGAAAACGATTATCGGTCAATCGTTGGGCGGACTTCTGGCAACCGAAATTTTAGTTAAAAAGCCGGACCTATTTACCAAATACATTATTGTAAGTCCAAGTTTATGGTGGAATGATGGTTCATTGCTGAATCAAACCGTTCCTAACTTTTCGAATACTGACATATATATCGCTGTTGGTAAGGAAGGCTTGACACCTACTGAAATTCCGCGTGTGATGGAAGTCGATGCAAACCTGCTGGCTGATAAACTAAGCGCACTCAATTATAAAAAAGTGCATGTGTACGTTGATTATCTGCCGCTGGAAAATCATGCAACGATATTACACCAGGCTGTGTCAAATTCATTTAAACGCCTGTATTCAAAAACAGCGAAACAATAGTTGATTAGATAATACGTAACCGCCGTACTGACAGTAGCGGGAGCAGCGGGTTTAGTCAATGCTCAGACAAAGCCCTGGCCTGTGAAAGCGATGCCGTAAAACACAAATGACCCGCGCTGATGTGGCGCGGGTCATTTTTTTATGGTGTCAAGTCACTGATACCACAAAAATCCTGCAATCCTGTCCCTAAATCTGGTTAAGGTAGCGTGGGAACATGTCTTTCCAGACCGGCCAGTCGTGATCGCCCCAGGGTACAATGTCGAGTTGGTGGCGAATACCTTTGCGACCTAAGATGCCCGACATTTGCTCGTTGGCCGGTTTACAGAAGTCGTAAGCGGAGGTGCCCAACACAATATTCATGTGGTACAACTCTGGGTTACCATCATTCGGTATGAAGTCGACCGGGTTGTTGAAATACACGTTGTTGTCGTAGTAGCCGTGCAGGAACGAGCGGATGTCGAACTTGGCACCCATCGAAAACAGATGCCCGACCTGCTCGGGGTGGCGAAAGGCGAAATTCAGCGCATGGTACCCACCAAAGGAGGCTCCGGCCACGCCGATCTTGCGGGTGTTGCATTCCCGCTGAATACCTGGTATCAGCTCGTCGTGGAGAAACCGATCGTACAAAACATGATTCCAGATACGGGCACCGGGGTGCAGATGACGGGCGTAAAAGCTGTCGCGGTCGACACTGTCGATGCAGAAAATCTTTACTTTTCCCGTCTCGACAAACCAGCGAACTGACTCGATAAAGCCAAAATTCTTATACTCATAGAAGCGGCCCATCGAGGTGGGAAACAAGACGAGTGGGTAGCCCCAGTTGCCGTATACGAGCATTTCCATGTCGCGACCCAGATGGTGCGAATACCATTTTCGATAGTCTTCCTGCAAGGTTGTATGTCGTTTGGTGACGGACTGATTTTTGTTTGAAAGTAGAGCAAAAGACCGGTACGGACAAAAAAGAAGCCGGTTCGTATCCAAAAAATTGGCTATTTTGCTTGTTGTGATCCCTGTATTTCTTTCTTTGTTTTTGCTTATGGCGGAATTACTACCCGTTTCAAATCAGGCGTACAGCCCGCCGGTATCAGTTCGCCACGACGATTCATTGGTGTCGGTACCCCTAAACCGCAGCGTTCACCTGACCATCATTCTACCGCCTAACTATCAGGGCGACAGTCAACATACGCAGGCGGTCCTGCGGCAGGACCGCCTGCCGGTACTTTACCTCAACGATGGGCAGGATTTGCCGAAGCTGCACATGACTGAGGTACTTGACTCGCTGTATCAGCAGCAGGCCATCCGCCCGTTTGTCCTGGTTGCTATTCACGCTGGCGACCGGATTCAGGAGTATGGTACGGCGGCTCAGGCCGATTACATGAACCGGGGAAGCAAGGCCGCTCGCTATACCGATTTTGTGCTGACCGAGTTGATTCCCTATGTCGAGAAGCATTACCCGGTTCGAATCGATGCGGCCAGTGCGGTATTTGCCGGATTTTCACTCGGCGGGTTATCGGCCTTCGATATTGTCTACCATCACCCCGACCGATTCAGCCGTGCTGGAGCCTTCTCGGGCTCGTTCTGGTGGCGAAGCCGGGCCTTCGATGGTGCTTACTCCGACGATACCGACCGCATCGCTCATCAACTCGTACGACATGGTGGTAGCGTACAGCCCCTGCGCTTCTGGTTTGAAACCGGCACCGACGACGAAACCAGCGACCGTAATAACAACGGAATCATCGACTCCATCGAAGATACGACCGACCTGATCGCCGAACTGGTCAAGAAAGGATACCGGCGCGACACCGACATTCGCTACGTCGAGGTGCCGGGCGGACAGCACAACCAGGAAACGTGGCGCGCCGTCATGCCTGATTTCCTGACCTGGGCCTTCGGCCGCTAGAAAGACTGTAGTCGGGTGTCATTAGAAAACAGGCTGGGTGTAGCTTATAAGGCTATGAAATGGATCGCTATATTCAGCCTGTTGTGGGCGTTGTCGAGCGGCTGCTCGGTCGAC
>JAKONH010000619.1 GCA_022702045.1 Spirosomataceae bacterium | reverse complement strand
TGGTCTCAATCTGATCAGAAAATCACCAGATGGTTAATGTATCCAACGTCTCGCTCCGCTACGGTAAGCGGGTGCTGTTTGACGATGTCACGATAAAATTCAATCCCGGCAACTGTTACGGCGTCATTGGTGCCAACGGGGCCGGTAAATCGACGTTCCTCAAAATTCTCTCCGGCGAAATCGAACCGCAGACGGGCTCGGTGTCCATGACACCCGGCGAACGGATGTCGGTGCTGAACCAGAATCAGTCGGCCTACGACGAATACCCTGTTCTGCAGACAGTTATCATGGGTAACAAACGCCTGTATGACATCATGCAGGAGAAGGATGAACTCTACGCCAAGACCGAATTTACCGATGCCGACGGCGAGAAAGCCGCTGAACTCGAATCGGAATTCGCTGAAATGAACGGCTGGGATGCCGAATCGGATGCCGCCAGCCTGCTGTCGGGTCTGGGCATCAAGGAAGACATGCACTACGCGCAGATGAGCGATCTGAACGGCTCGGAGAAAGTGCGTGTGCTGCTGGCGCAGGCGCTGTTCGGCAACCCCGACGTCCTGCTGCTTGACGAGCCAACCAACAACCTTGACGTTGAGTCGGTTGGCTGGCTGGAAAACTTCCTGGCTAACTTCGACAATACGGTGATTGTAGTAAGCCACGACCGCCACTTCCTCGACCAGGTCTGCACGCAGATCGTCGACGTCGATTTCAGCAAAGTGAAGCTCTACGCCGGTAACTATTCGTTCTGGTACGAGTCGAGCCAACTGGCGCTGAAACAACGGCAGGATCAGAACAAGAAGACCGAAGACAAGCGCAAGGAATTGGAAGAATTCATTCGTCGCTTCTCGGCCAACGCATCGAAGTCGAAACAGGCTACCAGCCGTGCCAAGCTGCTCGAAAAGCTGACGATCGATGATATTCAGCCATCGTCGCGCAAGTACCCGTACGTGCATTTCAAGCCCGAGCGCGAACCCGGTGATCAGATTCTGACCGTCGAAAACCTGAGCTATACGGCCGAAGATGGTACCAAGCTGTTCGAAAACCTGTCGTTTACGGTTAACAAGAGCGATAAGATTTTCCTCTACAGTCGCGACGGGCTGGCGGTGTCGGCCCTGATGGACATCCTGGCGGGCGAACGCAAAGCCGATTCGGGTACGTTCCGCTGGGGCATCACGATTACGATGTCGTACTTCCCCAATGATACGGAGAAAGAGAAATTCTTCCAGACCGATCTGAACCTGGTCGACTGGCTGCGGCAGTATTCGGAGGAAAAAGACGAAAGCTTTATCCGGGGCTTCCTGGGGCGCATGTTGTTCTCTGGTGAAGAGTCGCTGAAGAAGTCCAGCGTGCTGAGCGGGGGCGAGAAAGTACGGTGTATGCTGTCGAAAACGATGCTGTCGGGCGCTAACGTTGTGATGCTCGACGAGCCAACCAACCACCTCGATCTTGAGTCGATTGAGTCGCTCAACAACGGACTGATCGATTTCAAAGGACCGGTGCTGTTTACCTCGCATGACCACCAGTTTGTACAGACGATTGCCAATCGGATTATCGAGATTACCCCAACCGGTACGCTTGACAAGCTGATGACCTACGACGATTACCTGACCGATGCCCGTGTCAAGCAGCAGCGCGACGAGCTGTATGCTGCCGTAGCGTAGGTGGTTTAGACCTAAAAGGTTTTCGAAAACCTTTTAGGTCTCCAGCCAGTCGATTGCATTACGTATGCACGCTGATGATAAAACAGAATGAAGGTTATAGGATGAAGCCGCCGGAAACGTTTCCGGCGGCTTTGTTACGTTTACGGAGTAAGTCAACGATTACGAAAACACAGCCTGTTCGGCAACGGCGCGACCAGCATCGAGGTCCTGCTGTAGGCTGTCGATTTTAGCCTGAATGGTGGCTACGGCAATCTTGCCCAGTGGGAGCCGCAGGGGCGGATTTTCCTGTTGCGCAAGGTGCCAGATGGCTTCGGCCGCTTTGGCGGGGTCGCCTTCCTGCTTGCCGTTGGCGGTTTCCATCCGCTGTCGAAACGCACCGGCGGTGGCGTCATAGTCGGTGATGTGTTGTTCGGCCTGCCCGAACGACGATCCGGCAAAATTGGTGCGGAACGGCCCCGGCTCAACCAGCGTCAGTTGAATGCCCAGTGGCGCAACCTCGGCAGCCAGGGCCTCACTCAGGCCTTCCAAAGCAAACTTACTGGCGTTATAGATGCCGAAGCCAGGTACTGCCTTGACGCCAGATTGCGACGAAATCTGAAGAATACGGCCTTTTCTCTGTTGGCGGAACAAGGGCAGAAAGGCCTGCGTAACAGCGAGCATACCAAAGAAATTGGACTCGAAAACGGCCCGTACGTCAGCCTCGGTTGCTTCTTCTACGGCCCCCGCAAACCCGTACCCCGCGTTGTTGACCAATACGTCGAGCCGACCGAAGCGATCGACGATGGTCCGTGCGGCCTGTTTTACCGTTTCCGGCTTTGTAACGTCGAGGAGTAATGCAAGACCCCGGCCGGTATGTTGTTCATTGAAGGCGTCGACCTGCTGCTGCTGGCGAAAGGTGCCGATAACGAAATCGCCGTGCTGCATGACGGACTCGGCCAGCGCTTTACCCAGCCCACCGGAGATGCCGGTGATAAACCAGATGCTGTGTGTCTGTTGATTCATACTTGTTTTTGTATTTATGGGTAACCCGTGACGTAAACATCCGGTTTTAGCCCTACCCAGTCATGGCTTGTCGGATCAGGCTGAAAATGGCTGTCTGATACTGGATAGATTTTTTAGCCGCCGGGAAATGTAACTGGTTATACAGACAACGAAACCAAAACCGTACATGCAAATTGTAGATGTGATTGTGATCGGGACGGGGTCGGCGGGTAAAACCGCTGCCGAAGCCGCTCGTGAAGCGGGCAAATCGGTAGCGATTATCGATAAGCGCCCCTTTGGCGGTACCTGCTCACAACGGGGCTGCGACCCTAAAAAAATACTGGTGGGAGCCGCTGAAATCATAGCTCGAGCCAGTTACATGGCCGGCAAAGGCATCGATCAGCAACCCACTATTAATTGGGCGGACCTAATGGCGTTCAAGCGAACATTTACCGAACCGATCCCCGACAGGACGGTCGAGAAATTCGACGAACAGGGCATTCAGTCGTTTCACGGCGCTGCTACGTTTGTGTCGGCTGACACTGTTCGGGTGAACGACGACGAACTCAAAGGAAAACAGTTTGTCATTGCTACCGGCCTGAAGCCGATGCCGCTCGACATTCCCGGCGAAGAACTGCTGATCGACAGTACTGGTTTCCTCGATCTGGACGAACTGCCGGACGAACTGGTACTGGTCGGCGGAGGGTACATTGCCTTTGAATTCGCCAACGTCGCCATGCGCGCTGGTGCCCGTGTGACGATCATCAACGATACGCCCCGTCCCTTGAGCGGCTTCGATCCCGATCTGGTCGATATGCTGGTAAAAGAGATGGAGGCCA
>JAKONH010000616.1 GCA_022702045.1 Spirosomataceae bacterium | reverse complement strand
GGGCGAGCTGGGGGCTGACGGGCAATCAGGCCATCAACCCGTACGGTACGCTGTCAACCTATACCACGAACGTCGACGACGCGGCCGTTGCCTTTCGGTCGGGCTACTTCACCAACGGTATCACGAACGGTATCCTCCTTGGCAATCCGGGCAATCCCGATCTGAAATGGGAAACCACGGAACAGATCGACGCCGGTGCCGACATGACATTTCTAAACGGCAAAGTGACGCTCTCCATCGACTACTTTGTCAAGAATACCCGCGACCTGCTGCTCAGCCAGCCTCTGCCGGATTATGTCGGTGGAAACAGCATTCTGCGCAACGTAGGCCGGGTGCAGAACAAAGGCTGGGAATTTTCGCTCGATGCAACGCCCGTCGACCGCAACAACTTCAGCTGGAATACTTCCTTCAACGTATCGTTACTTCAGAATAGGGTAGTCAGCCTTAGTTCGGGCATTGATACCATTTACGCATCGAACGAGTTTGTCTTGATTCCGGGTCAGTCGCTGACGTCGTTCTGGGGCCTGCGCTACCTGGGGACGTGGAAACCCGGCGAAGCTGATCAAGCGAATCGCTACGGTGAAAAACCCGGCGACGCCCACTATCAGGACCTAAACGGGGATAGCGTTATCAACGGGGCAGACAACCAAGTAATCGGCACCGGACAACCGAAAACGTCGCTGGGCTGGAACAACACGTTCACCTATAAACGTCTGTCGCTGAACCTCTTCTTTCAGGGCCTGTTCGGCTTTGACAAGCTCAACTACACCTACGCCAACGGGATTGTGGGCAGTACGGATGCGCGGCAGCCGACGTTTGCCGACATCAAAAATCGCTACATCACCAGTGTCAATGAAACCTCCGACATTCCGGCATTCAGCAATGTAAAGGAAAACTTTTACGTGCAGTCGACCCGGTTTGTGGAGAAAGGTGATTTTGTCCGCCTAAAAAATATCAGCCTTGCCTATAACCTGCCCAAATCGGCGTTGAAAAATCTCGGTACGGTCGGGGTGTTCGTCAGCGCGACAAACCTGCTGACGTTCACCAAGTACAAAGGCATCGACCCCGAATCAACCTCGAACGGTTCGGGCGACATTGGTCAGAACATCGACTACGGCTCGTATCCCAACGCAAAGACGTACACGGCTGGTTTGAGCCTTACTTTCTAATACCTTACTCACAAAACTGTCATGAAAAAACTAACCATACTTTGTCTGTTTCTTACCTTGGCTGGCTGCACCAACTATCTTGACGAAGTGCCACAGGGGCAGGTCGTTGGTACAAACGCTATTCAGGATGTAGCCGGGTTGGAAGCCGCCCTGACGGGTACCTATAAGGGTATGCTGCGCACCTGGGCCCGGGGGTTTCTGACCTCTGCGCTGGAAGCCTACGTGATGGGGGCCGACGACGTTACCTCGCTCAGCGGTGGCAACAAAGCCGAATTCCGGCAGACCGATCAGTTCGACGTGGTATCGTCCAATTCGCGGCTGGCGCAAATCTGGAGCGGCTGTTACAAAACCATCCAGGGTGCCAACAATATCATCACTAATTACAAGACCGTTTCGGGCGATCAGAACACTATCAACGCCATCGTGGGTGAAGCGTATTTCCTGCGGGCGCTGGGCTATTACTGGCTGGTGCGGGGCTATGGCAACATTCCGCTGATTACAAATGCGGACTTTACCAACGATCTGCTGACTCTCCAGAAAAGTGCCCCCGCCGACATCTACAAACTGATCGAAAGCGACTTACTGCAAGCCGAACAACTGGTGCCCAACACCAAACGCGATGCCGGTCGGCCCAATAAGGGGTCGGTGAAAGCGTTGCTGGCCGATGTGTACCTGACAGAAGGCGGCTGGCCCATCAAAGACGCCTCGAAGTATGCGCTGGCGGCAACCAAGGCTAAAGAAGTGATTGACAACAAGGCGGCTTACGGCTTCGACCTCGTGCCCGATCTAGCAACGCTCTGGTCGGGTACGCCCGCGTCGGTGGGTACGTTGGAAGAAGTATTCTCGTTCCAGACCTCGGTGAACTACGGCGGGTCAGCCAACGCGTTCTACGGCAGTTCGGCCACGCCCGGTGACGAGAACGGCTGGGACGATTTCTTCGCCGAAGTTGGTTTCTTCAACCGCTTTCCGGCGGGTAAGCGCAAGGACATTACGTTCTACACGGAGTTTACAAAGTCCGACGGCACCACGATCTCGTGGCAGAACAGCCAGTCGAAGCACCCGTATTACCGCAAATTCCGCTTGGCCGACAACACAAACTACCAGTCGTCGATGCCGGTGCACATGATCCGCTACGCCCACGTGCTGCTGGTATACGCGGAAGCGCAGGCCCGGTCGGGCAACGGCGTCAGCACGGATGCCTATACGGCGGTAAATGCCGTACGGAAACGGGCCGGCTTGGCTAATCTTACCGGTTTATCGACCGCCAATTTCGCTGCTGCCGTGGTGGACGAGCGGACTTGGGAGTTTGCTGGTGAATGGACCCGCTGGTTTGATTTGCAGCGGCTGGAGCAGGTAGAAGCGGCCAACGCCCCCGACAAAAAAGGCGCGGATGATCTGAAACCGCTTAAGTCAATTACGAAAGCGAATTACTGGTATCCCGTTCCGATTGGTGATGCCAACATTAACCCGAACCTGTAACCATTTGGCGTGCTGGTCCTTATCTGTTTAGGCAGTATGATAGGCTGCGCGTCTGTTCAGTCAGTAACATTTCTAAACCGGCGGGCCTATACGTCCGCCGGTTTACTATTACTGTAGCCATTGCCCGGTCTAAACAGCGAATTTTCTTTAACATGACATATTTGATGAGACAGGTAGTCCTGTTCTTGGGGGTGTTGGGTACGCTCACGGGCTGGGCGCAGCAAACTTCTCCAGCCAAACCGTCAGCGGTTAACTACAGTACCCGAACCCAGCTTTTTGATCAGGACTGGCGCTTTCAACGGGATAGTGTGCTGGGGGCGGAACAGCCTTCGTACAAAGACGATACTTGGCGACGGCTTACCCTGCCCCACGATTGGAGTATTGAGGACCTGCCCCACCAACAGGCTAGCACCGTTGCGGGGCCGTTCGCCAGAAGCAGCGTTGGAGCTACTTCGACGGGGTACGCCGTGGGGGGGACCGGCTGGTATCGGAAGACTTTTACCCTACCGCCCGCCACAGGAGCCAAACGCGTTTCGGTTCGCTTCGATGGGATATATCGCAACGCCGACGTATGGTTGAACGGGCATCACCTTGGCTTTCACCCCTACGGCTACACGCCGTTTGTCTACGACCTGACTCCCTATCTGCGCCAGCCCGGTCAGCCTAATAGCCTAGCAGTGCGGGTACGTAACGAGGGGCAGAACACGCGCTGGTATAC
>JAKONH010000633.1 GCA_022702045.1 Spirosomataceae bacterium | reverse complement strand
GCCTTTGGCATCAATGCGCAATTTCTAAATTCGACGCTGTCGAAAACGGAAATGAACCGCGTCAAACGGGATACTCTGAACGGTACGCTGAAGCTATTATACATCGCGCCAGAGTCACTAACGAAAGAAGAAAATTTGGACTTTTTGAAGAAGGCCAATATTTCGTTTGTCGCAATCGATGAAGCACACTGTATCTCAGAGTGGGGGCATGACTTCCGGCCGGAATACCGAAAAATTCGGGGCATTGTCGATAACATTGGCAATCTCCCCGTTATCGCACTGACGGCTACTGCTACGCCGAAAGTGCAGCAGGATATTCAGAAAAACCTCCAGATGGAGGATGCTCACCTTTATAAAACGTCGTTTAATCGAAAGAATCTCTACTACGAAATCAAACCGAAGGTTGACGCCAAAAAGCAGCTCATCAAATACGTAAAGCAGCACAAAGGCAAGTCTGGTATCATTTACTGTCTGAGCCGTAAAACGGTCGAAGAAATTGCCGAGCTGTTGAGCGTAAACGATGTAAAGGCGCTGCCCTACCATGCTGGCTTAGATCCGCAAACCCGGATGCACAACCAGGACGCCTTTCTGAACGAAGATGTCGATGTTGTTTGTGCGACAATTGCCTTCGGGATGGGAATCGATAAACCCGATGTTCGGTTTGTTATCCATTACGACGCTCCTAAGTCGCTTGAAGGGTATTATCAGGAAACCGGTCGGGCCGGACGCGATGGACTGGAAGGCAACTGCGTGATGTTCTACAGCTACGACGATATTCAAAAGCTGGAGAAATTTAATAAAGATAAGTCGGTAACGGAGCGGGACAATGCCAAACATCTGCTGGGTGAAATGGTATCGTATGCCAATCTGGGTGTATGCCGTCGTCGGCAGTTGCTGGGTTATTTCGGGGAATACATGGAGAAAGACTGTGGTTTCTGCGACAACTGCGTCAAGCCCGCGCCGACGTTCAAAGTACAAAACGAAGTAGTGCTGGCCCTGCAAACCGTTCTACAAACCGATCAGCGCTTCGACGTTACGCACCTGAGTGACGTACTGACGGCAACGTCGAACCAGTACGTGACGAGTTACGAACACAACCGGCTCGACGTGTATGGCAAGGGGCGGGAGTTCAATGAGACGGCGGAGTTTTGGTGCTCGCTGATCAAACAGATAACGATCTACGGGTACCTGGAAAAGGATGTCGATAACTACGGCATTCTGAAGCTGACGCAACGGGGTATGAACTACATCGAGGACCCGTATCCGCTGACGCTCCACAAAAACCACGATTACGATCACCTGCCGACCGACGAGGACGAGGATAAAGATGCTGCGCCGACATCGGGCGGGGCTGCTTACGATCAGGAGTTGCTGGGCCTACTGAAAGCCCTGCGTAAGAAGGTTGCGAAGGAGAAAAACCTGCCACCATACGTTATCTTCCAGGATCCGTCGATGGAAGAGATGGCCACGACCTACCCCACGACGCGGGAGGAAATGGCGCAAGTCAACGGTGTTGGACTGGGCAAAGTGCAGAAGTTCGGTCGGCCATTTATCGAACTGATCGCCAAGTACGTCGAAGACAACGACATCGAAACCGCGAAAGACGTCGTTATCAAGTCGACTGTCAACAAGTCAAAAGTCAAGATTTACATTATACAGCAGATTGACCGGAAGGTAGACCTTGATGAGATTGCCGAATCGAAGTCACTGCAGATGGAAGATCTGATGGAAGAAATTGAACACATCTGTTATTCCGGTACACGGCTCAACCTTGATTACTATATCAATCAGGTGATGGATGAAGACCGGCAGGAAGAGATCTTTGATTATTTCATGCAAGCTGAAACCGACAACATTGCCGTAGCAATGGAACAGTTCGGTGGCGATGATTTTACCGAACAGGATCTGCGCCTGATGCGCATCAAGTTCCTGTCGGAAGTAGCTAACTAAGTTCATTGGGGCGGTTGCCGCAACGGACTAATTTTGTAGTGATGAACATACTTTTACTTGGCTCGGGTGGTCGGGAGCATGCATTTGCCTGGAAACTGACCCAGAGTCCACACTGCGATACGCTGTTGGTCGCACCGGGAAATGCCGGGACGGCGCAGGTTGCCACCAACGTACCTGTATCAGCAACTGATTTTCTGGCTATTGCCGACCTTATCCGCACCCGAAGCATTGATCTGCTGATCGTTGGACCGGAGGAACCACTCGTCAAAGGCGTTGTCGATTATATTCGGCAGCAGCCTGATCTGGCAACACTGCCGATTGTTGGGCCGGATGCAGAGGGCGCTCAACTGGAAGGTAGTAAAGATTTCTCCAAGCAGTTTATGCAGCGGCATAGTATTCCCACGGCTGCGTCACAAACCTTCACGGCTGATACGCTTAATGAGGGGCTTACTTATTTGGAGAGTCATTCGCTACCCATCGTGCTGAAAGCCGACGGTCTGGCGGCTGGTAAGGGTGTCATCATTGCCGAAACCGTAGCCGAAGCGCAGCAAACGCTGACCGACATGCTCAGCAACGGCCGGTTCGGGGCTGCTGGTAATAAAGTTGTTATCGAGCAGTTTCTGCGGGGCATTGAATTATCGGTTTTCGTGTTATCCGACGGGGTGAATTACAAGATTTTGCCCGAAGCGAAGGATTACAAGCGCATAGGCGAAGGCGATACTGGTCCGAACACGGGTGGTATGGGTGCTGTATCACCAGTCGTGTTTGCCACGCCGTCTTTTCTGACTAAAGTCGAGGAAAAGGTCGTTAAACCGACATTAGCTGGTTTGCAGCAGGATGGCATTCAATACCGGGGCTTTATTTTCATCGGATTGATGAAAGTAAATGGTGAACCCTATGTGATCGAGTACAACGCACGCATGGGTGATCCGGAAACGGAAGTCGTGTTGCCGCGTATTCAGACCGATTTTGCCGAATTGATGATGGCCGCTGCACAGGGTAAACTGGCAAACATTGAGTTGCAGGTGTCGCCCCAGACAGCGGTAGCGACTGTCGTCGTGTCGGGCGGCTACCCCGATGCCTACGAGACCAATAAAATCATTTCGGAACTCGATCGTTTAGAAGACGTGACTGCGTTTCATGCAGGCACAAAAGCGGAGGACGGTCAGATTCTGACCAATGGTGGGCGGGTACTGGTGCTCACAGCCCAGGCTAACTCACTCGAAAACGCCGTCCGGAAGTCGCAGGAAGCGGCCCGGCGGGTGCAGTTCGACGGAAAGCAATACCGTAAAGATATCGGGCTCGACCTGCTTCGGTATTCTGATTAGAAGAAAGTTATAAAGTTGTCGCGTTATAGAGTTGTAAAGTCGTAAAGTTGCCAAGTTGGCTCCGCCGGTATACTAACGCGCCAGTCAACTTTACAACGCTATAACGCTGTAGCTTTACAACTTCACAACCATACAACTATAAACGTTATGTCATGCAAATCGTGTGCAACCGGCGGGTGTGGAACCCAACGTGGAGCCGCCGACAAGCCGGGAGAGAAAACGGCGACGGCGGGCTGCGGTAGTGGTGGGTGCAGCACGGGCGGTTGCAATAAATTGAATTCATTTGACTGGCTGAGCGATATTGCCATGCCCGGTCCGAAAAAATATGACGTCGTTGAAGTAAAATTCAAAGGCGGACGTAAGGAGTATTATCGGAACGTTCATCAACTCGACCTGATAACCGGCGACTATGTCGTGGTCGAGATGCAATCGGGCTTTCACATTGGCTCGGTATCCCTGCAGGGCGAATTAGTGCGGCTACAGGTGAAAAAACGAAGTGTCAAGATCAACGACGACACCAAAGTAATTCACCGGATTGCCACGCCAAAAGACATGGATCGGCACGAGCAGGCGATGCTTCGCGATCTACCAGCATTATACCGCGCTCGTGAAATCATCCGGGAGCTGAAGCTGAACATGAAGCTCTCTGATGTGGAGTTTCAGTCTGACAATACGAAAGCAACGTTCTACTACTCGTCAGAAGAGCGGGTCGATTTCCGGGAATTGATCAAAATGCTGGCGAGTGAGTTTAAAGCTCGGATCGAAATGCGGCAGATTAGTCTGCGGCAGGAAGCCGGAAGGCTGGGCGGTATTGGCTCGTGTGGCCGTGAACTGTGCTGCTCGACCTGGCTTACCGATTTCAAGAACATCGCAACGTCGGCGGCCCGCTATCAGAACCTGTCGTTAAATCCGGCTAAACTGTCGGGACAGTGCGGGCGACTTAAATGCTGCCTGAACTACGAGCTGGATACGTACATGGACGCCCTGCGCGACATTCCAACCGTGGATAAGCCGCTCGAAACACAGAAAGGCAGGGCGTGGCTGCAGAAGACGGATATCTTCCGTAAGCTGATGTGGTTTGGCTATAGTTCAGAAAGCACCTGGCATCCGCTGCCGATCAATCGGGTCATGGAAATCCTTGAGCTGAACAAGCGGGGTGTTGTCCCGGAATCGTTCGATGTACTAACTCCAATTGGTGACAAGGAGCCGGTTAAGGCAGCCGCACTGAACAGCGATCTGCAAAAACTCGACGCCAAGTATGCCACGCGCAGCAGCAGCGCCAAAAAGAAAAAGAAAAAGCCTAAAGGGGGCGGAGGTAGCAATGCTACTGGAACGCCTAAGCCAGCTAATAACGGTAACGCCTAAACTGAAAAAGCCCGACCTGCGTAGGTCGGGCTTTTTCAGTTTTAAGGCTGCAAGCTGGCTTTCGTTGTAATGATCAACAAGCCCTGTTTGGCGTTTTGCCCATACAGCGCAACGGCCTTCTCGCTATCCATGATAGTGATCGAGGCCACGTCGGTCTGCTTCAGTCGTCTGATCTGATTGACAGTGGCTACGTTGCCATCCAGAATATACGTGGGTTGGCCCTTCATACGGTCGCGTAGCCAACTGGGTGCTGCCCGTCTGACGGCGGGGTCCTGCCTGGCTATCGTCCTGAAGTTTGTATCCAGGTGCATGCCGGGCATGATAATCGGTGGCGGTGGCTGGTACGGTGATTGCCTGCCCGGTACCGGTTTCCGCGCGGGTATAGAATCTGACTCAATTATATAATTAGCCAGGCAGGTAGTGTAGGGAACAACCAGTAATGCTAAAATGAGAAGCCGTTTCATCCGTCGGGTCCGTGTTGGTATATAACGCTTCATTGACGACTAATCGCACTTGCTGGTTTAACGTACCGATCAATAGAATCAGCTCATCAGAAGTCGCCCGTGTAGAAGGGGCTAAAGACATAGTAGCTGCTGTCCCGGTTCGCACGCTTGGGCTCCGTCTGAATAAACAAGGCAAAACGGGAAGTAGGATTATCGTGCCGAAACCAGTTGGTGAACGGATACTCTTTCGTATGCAGTCGAGCTACTTCCCGTACGTGAATGGTCGCGACATCGGTCGGCGTCGAACGAATATCATTGATAAAGATTTCGGTAGTCGGTAGAAACTCATCGTAGACTTTTAGATAGTTGGCTTTCGTTCGTTCGACCAATGCGTCTTTATTGTGGAAAAACGTGGCCTCTAACAACTGATTCATCGTAAACGAATACGAATCACCCAGCGGGTGCTTGGATAGACCAGCCGCCTGAAGAAGGGTAAAGAACGCTTGTCGTTTTATGTCAAATGGCGGTACCTTGTCACGCGTCTGAATCATCAACTGATAAGGAAGAACAGTGTGGTCGGCTCCCCGCAGGTTCTCGAACTGATGCATCAGAAAAAACTCGTCGACCTGATCGGGTGATAGCTGGGCGAGCTCGTCGGGCGTTGCTTTTTTACCATCGATGAAGATGGCCGTGTCCCACTGGTGATCGGACGACAACTGTAGCTTGTCCTGCTTAATAGATACCAGAACTGGCTCGCTATACGTTGTCTCCGTGCGTTTTTTGTCGCTAAGTAATGCCATGTGCCGATACCAGAAACCCGTGTCTTCCAGATCCGCAACCAATGCCCGTGTCGGACTCGTGGCTGGCAGCGCTCCTGTATAGCGAATTGGTGAATCAGTTGTGTGTCGGCAAGCCAGAATGATTAATCCAACAGCACCCAACCAAGCGGCATACCGAACGAACGCCAGCGGACCCGACCGTTGCCGATTCATCATCCGGATACGATCGCGGAGGCCAAAACCTGTAAATCGATTCGTAAAGGCGTACATAGCAAGCGCTATTTATTGGTCATGTATAATAGCAATGCAATAGTAGTGATGTGTTTGCTTACAGGATCATAGCTTGATTTCTTGACGACAGCGTAGAGCTTATCTACGGTCCATAAATTTACTGTCTCAGCGTCGACATGTTCATTGTTAATATAGATAGATGCCGATTGACAGTCGCTATCGACAGCTAATGATTTGTCGGCTTTTATCATAATGCCACTGCTCCTTGTAGACTTGTTATCGAAATAA
>JAKONH010000564.1 GCA_022702045.1 Spirosomataceae bacterium | reverse complement strand
GTAGAACAAACGTAAAACAACTGCCTTCGTTGACTTGGCTACGTACCGAAAACAGGCCGTGATGGGCGCTTACGTTTTTGTGCGCAATGGCTAAACCAATGCCTGTACCTTCGTAGCTGTCGCGGTTATTGAGCCGCTGGAAAATGACGAAAATACGATTCGAAAATTTTTCGTCGAAGCCAATACCATTGTCGCTGACCGTAAATCGGTAGTAATCACCGACTGGGTCAGGCGCGGCATCGATGGCACACTCACCGATACGCTCAGCCCGTATGGCAATGCGGGGCGGGACGCCAGGCCGGACAAATTTCAGGGCATTAGACAGCAGATTCTGAAACACCTGCCGAATACGAGTCGGCATAGCCTCGATCTCCGGCATTGGATCGATCGTAACGACGGCTTCTTTCTGGCGGATAATGACTTCGTAGTCAATGCGTAAGGCCATCAGCAGGTCGTTCAGGTTGGTCGGCTGAAACGTTTCTGGAACCGACAGCTGGGAGTAGGCCAGCAGATCGTTGATCATCGTCGATAGCCGGGCCGACGACTGAATGGAGCGGTCGAGGTAAGCCGTTGCGTCCGGGTTGTCGGCCAGGTATTTCTGCTTGACGAGATCACTCATCAGCTGAATTTTGCGGAGCGGCTCTTTCAGATCGTGCGAAACAACCCACGTAAACTGCTGCATTTCCTGGTTGCTGCGCTCCAGCTCGCTGTTCTTGCGCTGCAGTTCGCTCGTGCGCAGAGCCACTTCTTTTTCGAGTGATTCGGCCGTCTGTTTCTGCTTCTGAATGTCGGTGAATGTACCAATCCAGCGAATTAACTGCCCCAACTGCCGAACAGGCATGATACGAAGCAGGTGGCAGACGTAGGTGTCGGCTTCCCGATCATGGAGTAATACCTCCCGGCTGTAGCCCGTGTCGGGGGCTTGAAGGGCTTCTCGCCAGATAGCACCCATGTCGTCGTCGGGGTGCGTATCGGGAAGGGTCACCGGGCTGCGGGCAAAGCGAAGCCAGTGCTGATTGACGTATTCCAACTGACCGTCAGGCCCGGCTGTAAAAGCAAGCTGCGGTAAGGTCGCCAACACGGTCTGTAACTCCTGCATGCGCATAGTCAGCGCCTGTTCGGCCTGTTTGCGCACTTCGATTTCCTGTCGCAGCGATGCCTGCGTTGTCCGTAAGGCCTGCTGCTGCTCGTACAGCTTGTGCAGCATTTTGACTTTGAGCACCAGAATATCGGGGTCGACGGGCTTCGTCAGGTAATCGACGCCCCCCGACGTGTAGCCTTGGGTGATAAACTTCTTATCGGTATTGACGGCCGACAGAAATATGATCGAGGTATGTTTGGCCCGACCAAATCCGGCAATGGCATTGGCAACCTCAAAGCCGTCCATATCGGGCATCTGCACATCGAGAATGATGACAGCGTAATCGGTTTTCAGTACTTTCTTCAGCGCTTCTTCACCCGAATACGCTGTGTCGACGGTGAAGTGATGCATATCAAGGATCTTCTTCAGCGGAAGAATATTTTCCGATCTATCATCGACAAGTAGAATCATTTATAAGTCAAATTAACGATAGGGAGCAGGCACAAAAACGGCCATTCGGCGTAATCTAACAAGCCAACGGACCAAAAAACCAGAAATTATGTGAAGATACGCGGTTTGGCTGGGTGCTGCTAAAAACACGCCCGAACGGTCCCGTGGCTCCATCGTTGCTGTCGGGTCAACAGAAAGGCCGACCATTATGCGCCCTGCATAATGGTCGGCCTGTGAATAAGGTAGCCTACCGTCAGGCCGTAAACGACATGATCTTGTCGGGCGTGATGGGCAACTCCCGGATACGCTTGCCTGTGGCGTGATAGATGGCATTGGCAATAGCCGCTACAGAACCCGTGATGCCGATTTCGCCAATTCCTTTGACCCCTGCCGGGTTGACAATCTCGTCTTTCTCACCGACGAAAAACGCGTCTATATCGGGAATGTCGGCGTTCACCGGCACATGGTACTCGGCCAGGTTAGCGTTCATGATTCGGTAGGTACGCGGATCGTGAACGGCATGTTCCAGTAACGCCATGCTTACGCCCCAGACAATGCCACCGACGAGTTGGCTGTGGGCCGTTTTGGCGTTGACAATGCGGCCGGCCGCATACGCCCCGTAAGTTTCGACACCCGAATTTCGCCCAGCGCTTCGTCGATACGTACTTCGGCAAACTGCGCCCCATGGGCGTACATCGAGTACTTTTCCTTTTCCTCGCCCGATTTCGAGCTGGTAGATGCTTCCAGCGGGTTGCCACCGTTACGCTTGAGTAGTGTTGTCAGTAGCTCCCCTCGTTTCGGATCGCTTTTCAGGAAAAGCCGGCCTTTTTCAATGGACATGTCACTTTCTTTCTGCCCTTTCAATGGTGATTGGAGATCGTTGAGGGCAAGCTGTTTGGCCTTGAGAATAACGGCTTCCGCTGCCTGCACCACCGCCGACCCCGAACTGGCGGTCGTGCGCGAACCGCCCGACACGGGTGTTTTAGGTTGACGGGTGTCGCCCGCCCGAAGCGTCACCAAGTCCGGCGAAATACCGAACGCATTGGCCGCCAGTTGCGTCATGGCCGTGTACGAACCGGTGCCGATATCCTGCGTACCGATGCTGAGCAGCACTGTACCGTCGGCGTTGAGCTTGATCTTGGCCGATGCTTCGTCGCGGATAGTTGGGTAGATGGCAGTTGCCATGCCCATACCGATCAGAATGTTACCATCGCGCATGGAGCGTGGAGCAGCCGACCGTTTTGACCAGCCAAAGCGGTCGGCTGCCTGCTGATAGCATTCCCTTAGCGATTTGCTGGAAAACGGCAGTTCTTTCTGTTGATCGGTTTCGGCGTAGTTTTTCAACCGCAGGGCGATAGGATCCATGTTGAGCTGATAGGCCAGTTCATCGATGGCCGATTCGAGGGCGAACATACCCGGTGCTTCACCCGGCGCGCGCATCGGCGATGGCGAACTGATATTGGCCCGTATCGACCGGTGGGTTACTTCCTGACTGGGGCATTTGTACAACACCCGGGTCAGGATACCGGCGGGTTCGGAAAAATCGTCGAATACCGATGTCTGGTTCAACGACCGGTGTGCCATGCCCAGAAAGTCGCCACTGCGCGACGCACCGATTTCAAGCTGCTGGCTGGTCGCTGACCGGGAGCCGACCATACCAAACATATCGCTGCGCCGAAGTTCGAGCTTCACGGGGCGTTTGACATACTGAGCCGCCATCGCGGCCAGGACGCCGTCGGCCCAGACGGGGCCTTTACTGCCGAACCCGCCCCCGACGAACTGCGCGATGACCCGTACGTTTTCGGGTGGTAAGGCGAAGTATTCAGCAATACGCTCCCGCGATGGGAAGATGCCCTGCGTCGACTGGTAGATCGTCAGTTGTTTACCTTCCCAAATCGCTATCGACGTATGAGGTTCGAGTGCGTTATGTACCTGCGTCGGCGTATGATACGTCTGCTTGAGGGAGACGTCGGCTGCTGCCATCGCTTTCTTCAGGTCACCCCGTTGCGTATCGACTGGGTCGTCGGGGCGGGGCAGCTTCTGCGGTCGGAATGGTTCGGCTTTGCTGGTGGGTAAGCCTGGTACAGGTGTTTTGGATTGGTAAGTAACCCGTACATGATCAGCCGCATCGACCGCATGCTCGAAGGAGTCGGCAATGGCCATGGCAATCGGCTGATTGCTGTAGTCGACCCGATCGTCGTGCAGCAAATGCAGTACCCGCCCGAGGGCCGTCGCGCCGGGTTTGTTCGCGTCATAGCCTGGTAGTCTGGGGGTGTTCTTATGCGTCATGATGGCCAACACACCGGGTAGCTTCTCCGCACTGGCGGTATCGATATCGCGGATGGTGCCGTTGGCAATGGTGCTCATCACTAGCACGGCATAGGCCATTTCCGGCTGTTTTATATCCCCGGAGTAACGCGCCCCGCCGGTTACTTTTTGCTTCCCGTCGATACGGTCGACCGGGTCGCCAATGAGTTTGGGTTCCATAATTAGCTTGTTGGATGGATGGAATACCGGTTAGGCGGCTACCGTTTGCATGGCCCGGACAATGGCCGACTGAGCCAGTTCGATTTTAAACGCGTTATGTTCGAAGCCTTTCGCCCCTGCTACCAGCTGACGAGCGGCCTCGCGGAACGAAGCTTCCGTAGCGGGTTTGCCAATCAACTGCTGCTCGACACTGGTCAGCCGCCAGGGTTTGTGTGCGACACCACCCAGGGCCAGCCGGACGTCCTGAATCTGGCCGTTCTCAACAACCAGCCGGGCTGCTACCGATACCAGCGCAAAGGCATAGGACGCCCGGTCGCGCACTTTCAGGTAGTGTGATTTGCCTACCCGCTGGGGAGCCGCGAGATCAATCGACGTAATCAGCTCGTTGGGGGCCAGTGTCGTATCCTGCTGCGGTTTGTTGCCCGCCAGCCGGTGAAAGTCCCGGATCGGAATCGTACGTTGACCAGTTGGTCCACTCACGTTAATTACCGCGTCGAGTGCTGCCAGCGCCACGTTCATATCGCTGGGATTGGTCGCGATGCACGACTGATTCAGATCATCCGATTCCAGTCCTAGAATAGCATGAATACGGTTGTAGCCGTCCAGCGCCCCGCAGCCGGCGTGGGCAGTTGGCCCCTGTCGTTTGTTGCAGGGCTGGCTGACGTCGTAGAAATAGTTACAGCGAGTACGTTGCATTAGGTTACCGCCCAGTGTTGCCATATTCCGCAGCTGGGGCGATGCGCCAGCCAGCAACGCTTCCGACAGCAGGGGAAACTGCCCGGTTACGAGTGGGTGCTCCGCCATATCGCTATTGCGTGCCAGTGCACCAATGCGTATGCCTGTGGCTGTTCTTT
>JAKONH010000559.1 GCA_022702045.1 Spirosomataceae bacterium | reverse complement strand
ATTTCGCACAGAGTCGTTAAGCCCCGTACTGCCGATGGTACTGCTGTCACAAGCGGGAGAGTAGGTAGGTGCCACCTGAAGAAAAGAGCCGAGCCGGTCAGCGCAAGTTGACCGGCTCGTTGCGTTTTATGGATGTTGGGGGTAAGAGTGGCATTTAGTGTATCGAATATCAAGTGGTTGCTGTAGTAATCTATCCTACCGTAAAACAAGCAATGCCCATCAACTCGACGGGCATTGCTTGTTTTACGGTAGGATAGAGCTAAACGTATGCTGTCTCTAGTGGCATTGGAATCACAATACGCTTCAATAGCTGCTCTTCCAACATATTCGCCCATTCGCTCATATAGCGCACGACATCGTTACGTACGTTATGCTTTAGGAATCGTTCCTCGATTGGAAGGCGATTCAGTACACTTGGATCGTCAAGTTTTTCAAGGTGTTTCAGATCTTCTATTGTCAAGCCGGCAGTTAGCATTTCGCTGATGATAAGATCGATTGGTAATCGGCTGGTCGAACAGTAGTCCTCAACCTGTTCATTCCAATCGCCGTATCGTTGCATAGCATAGCGGTGAATGTCATCGCGCGTAAGTTTTGTCAGTTCCTGAGCCAGATTTCCACAGTTACAGCCGCCCATGTGTCCCCATTGATAGGGAGACCCCGTTTTGAGTTTATGAGCAGTACGGCGCAGCGATTCAATCAATTCTGGTGTTGGGCGTGCCATAGTCGCGGTGTTATAGTTTACTTTTCAACGTAATGTCGACCTGATTTGTTGATTAGGCGAAAACAATAAAGCCCGTTGACGGGCTTTATTGTTTTACCGGACGAGTTCCATCAAATCTTTGTCGTTAACTTCCTTTCGTATATCGGCCATGTCAAGGAATCTGACGTAAAGCGAATCAAGGTCGGGCTTTTCGTAGCGGTAGCCCAGCAGTTCCAAGCGATGCTTTAGTGCATGTCGGCCGCTACGAGCCGTCAAAACGATCATAGACTTGTCAATACCCACATCCTGCGGGTTCATGATTTCATAATTTTCAGAATGCTTTAGGAAGCCATCCTGGTGGATGCCGGATGAGTGCGCGAAGGCGTTACGACCAACGATAGCTTTGTTTGCCTGAACGGGCATATGCATCATCTGCGATACAAGATTACTGACGGGGTAGAGCCGGGTTGAATCTACGTTTGTATAGAAACCTAATTCCTTACGCACTTTCAGCGCCATTACTACCTCCTCAAGCGACGTATTGCCCGCACGCTCACCAATACCATTGATCGTGACTTCGACCTGCCGTGCGCCATTCATGACACCAGAAAGCGTATTAGCCGTAGCCAAACCAAGATCATTATGGCAGTGGATGGAAATGGTAGCCTGGTGTACATTATCGACGTGTTCGTAGATATAGGCTATTTTCTTACCGTATTCATCAGGCAGGCAGTAACCCGTAGTATCAGGTATGTTGACGACCGTCGCACCAGCACTAATAACGGCACGCGTCAATTGAGCCAGGAAAGCCAGATCAGCGCGACCAGCATCTTCTGCATAAAACTCAACATCTTCAACGTACGATTTTGCATGTTTGACAGCGGCAACCGCCTGCTCCAGAATTCGCTCGCGGCTCGAATTGAATTTATTTCTGATATGAATATCCGATGAGCCAATACCTGTGTGAATACGGCCCCGCTTAGCAAACTTCAGTGCTTCTCCGGCCGCATCAATGTCACCTTTAACCGCTCGGCTCAGTGCGCAGATAGTAGGTTCAGATACAGATTTAGAAATTTCCATAACTGACCGAAAATCGCCTGGGCTTGAGATAGGAAAGCCAGCTTCGATAACATCAACACCAAGACGCTCCAGCTCTTTTGCGACAACAATTTTCTCTTCTGTGGTCAGTTGGCAACCAGGTACCTGTTCGCCGTCACGCAATGTTGTGTCGAAAATATAAACCCGCTGACTCATGGTTTTAGTGATAATGGTTAGCCTAATGAAACAGAAAAAGCCCTATTCTGACGAATGAGGGCTATGGTACGTATAAATCCCTCACCGTTTAAGACAGCGTTAACAGTCGTAGCGTGAAGAGAGTAGATCGTTGCATACTTTCTGCGAAAATTCGCTAAAGGCGTAAATACACTACAAAAGTATACGATTGATTTTATTTTGCAAATCGTTCGTGACTATTTATACCATCTGATTCTCAGTAACTGAATTTAGATAACCCAGGATTTGCTTGCCCATTCCGTCGGTACCAAGGATCTTGTCGTTTGGCGTCTCAGCGTCAGCAATATCACGTGTACGATAACCTGCTTTTAGCGCTTCATCGACAGCCCGGACCACTTCATCAGCTTCCGCCTTCATACCAAACGAAATATCAAGCATCAGTGCGGCCGAGAGAATAGACGCTAGTGGATTAGCTATGCCTTTGCCGGTAATGTCATGAGCCGACCCATGAATAGGCTCGTACAGCCCTGTCGTATCACCGATAGATGCGGAAGCTAACATACCCATCGAACCAGCAATCTGACTTGCTTCGTCGGTCAGAATATCGCCGAACAGATTACCTGTCAGAACGACGTCGAATCGGCGGGGGTCTTTGATTAGCAGCATCGCAGCAGCATCGATAAATTGATGCTCGACAACAACATCCGGGTATTCGGGTGCCATGGCTTGTACCACTTCACGCCAAAGCCGTGACGATTCCAGTACGTTGGCTTTATCAACTGAACACAGGAGACGCCGACGGGTCATAGCGGCTTCAAACGCTTTGCGAGCAATGCGTTCTACCTCGTACCGGCTGTAAATCATGGTGTCATAAGCCGTATCCCGGTCGTCACTCCGGCCTTTTTCGCCGAAATACACGTCACCGGTCAGCTCACGGAAAAAGAGAATATCCGCTCCTTTCAAAATTTCGGGACGAATGCTTGACGCGCCAAGGAGCTCGTCGAATAACTTGATCGGCCGCAGATTGGCATACAGACCTAACGCTTTACGGATACCCAGTAAGCCCTGCTCCGGACGAACTTTGGCCGATGGGTCGTTGTCGTATTTGGGATGACCTACAGCGCCAAACAGGATGGCGTCAGAAGCTTTCGATTTGGTAATCGTTTCTTCTGGAAGCGGGTTACCTGTGGCTTCGATGGCGGCATGACCAATCAAGGCCGTATCGTAGGTGAATTCGTGACCGTATTTCTGGGCCACGGCATCCAGAACCTGTTTGCCAACGGCGGTTACTTCCTGACCAATACCGTCACCGGCAATAACGACAATATGTTTTTTCATGAGTAAGTAAA
>JAKONH010000552.1 GCA_022702045.1 Spirosomataceae bacterium | reverse complement strand
GGCTGATGCCATTGCTAGGAATCTAACGAATGCTACGGCGATCGGGGCGGGCTCGCGGGTAGCCGTTAGTAATGCGCTGATTCTGGGCAACGGGGTCAACGTCGGGATCGGTACCTCAGCGCCCGCTACCCGGCTGGAAGTAGTTAGCCCGCAAGCCGATCAGAGTGGGCTGCGCCTGACCAGCCTCACCACGAACAGTCCGTCGGCGCTGGCCACCGATCAGTTTCTGACGGTCAACGGGCAGGGCGATGTCGTCAAGGCTCGCTACCAGCTGCGCATCAGCGACGTCAGTCAGTGGAGCGATAAGGTGTTTAGTCCGGCTTATCAACTGCGACCACTAAGTGTAGTTGCCAACTACGTACGTGAGCAGGGCCATTTACCGGGGGTCCCCTCGGCTGAACAAATCAAAACGGAGGGTGTCGATCTGGTGAAGATGAACAGTCTGCTGCTGGAAAAAGTCGAGGAGCTAACCTTATACGGCATCGATCAGCAAAAACGGCTCGACAAACAGCAGAACGAAATCGACGAGCTGAAACGACTGGTCAAGCAGTTGATAAAGCAATAAAATCAGAACTAGTTGTCGGCCGATCACTACCGCTCGACGCGATACAATTCATAATTCACATCAACTAACGCCTTCCTTACTGCCAGGGAAGGCGTTTTGCAGTACGTAACCCGTTTCCCACTGCGCGGAGGATTGGCTTTAGTCAGTGCGTCGATTTTGGGCTGATGGTGTTATCTTTACAAGGTGAAATCGGCTACGTCACTTTTTCTGGGTATACTGCTACTGGCAGGCAGTCTGTTTCCGCAGACGGACGTAGAAGAGGTATATAAAATTCCCGGCCTGATTTCGCATTACCAGTTGCATAAGCAGAACGCCGGTCGAGATTTCGATTTCTGGCAGTTTCTCGACATGCATTACAACGCATCGTCGACGCACGCTAAACTACCCCACGACGGCGTAAAAATCCCCCTTTACAATCATCTTTCGCTTGGTTTTGTCTTTACGCTACCGATGGCTCCGAAGCAGGAGATCGTTAGCGAACCAGCCGTTGTGATGCACTGGCCACAGGTGTATTCTGCCTATCAGAACCTGTATGCCTACCAGGACACATCGTTCCTGTTTCAGCCGCCCCAGTTAGGCTAATTCAACTTCGTTCGTAGTGACTCTCTCCCCGTTGGACACACCGTCTGACCGGGCAGTCTGTCTTTGTTTCTCAACGAATCAGTTAGCCTAATGCTACAAAAAATCATTCAGTTCAGCGTCCGTCAGAAACTGCTGGTGGGGCTGGGAGTGGTGGCGTTGATTGCCTGGGGAAGTTACGCCCTGACGCAGTTGCCCATCGACGCCATTCCCGACATTACCAACAATCAGGTGCAGGTCGTTACGCAGGTGCCCTCGCTGGCGGCACAGGAAACCGAACAGTTCGTCACTTTTCCGCTCGAAACGACGCTTCGCAACGTACCGGGCGTAACGGAAATCCGGTCGATTTCACGCTTCGGGCTCTCAGTGATCACCGTAGTGTTCGATGAAGCTACTCCTACGCTTCAGGCCCGGCAACTGGTTGCCGAACAACTGAAAGCGGCAGAAGGTACACTTACAGCGGGTTCCCCCCAGCTGGCACCAATCACGACCGGGTTGGGCGAGATTTACCAGTACGTCATCCGCCCCAAAAACGAAGCCGACACCCGCTACTCAGCCACCGACCTGCGCACCATTCAGGACTGGATCGTGAAGCGGCAGTTGTCGGGCGTAGCCGGTGTCATCGACATCAGCAGCATCGGCGGGTATCTGAAAGAATACGAGGTACAGATCGACCCCGAGCGACTGCACGGCATGAATACCAGCCTGACCGAGGTCATGGATGCGCTGGCCGCCAACAACGCCAATACGGGTGGTAGCTACATCGAGAAAGGGCCGGAAGCCTTTTTCATCCGGGGTGAGGGCATGGTTCGCACACCGGACGAGATCGGTCAGATCGTCGTCAAGACCGTGGGGAACACGCCCGTCCTGGTGCGCGACGTAGCCCAGGTTGGCTTTGGTCATGCCGTTCGCTACGGTGCCATGACCCGCAACGGACGGGGCGAAGTGGTCGGCGGCATTGTGCTGATGCTCAAAAGCGCGTCGTCGGAAAAGACCATCGAGCGGGTGAAAGAACGCATCAGCGCGATTCAGAAAAGTTTACCGCCGGGTCTGGTCATCGAACCCTTTCTGGATCGCAAAACGCTCATCGATAAAGCCATTCATACCGTTGCCCAAAACCTGATCGAAGGGGGCCTGATCGTAATGAGCATACTGCTGCTGCTGCTGGGTAACTGGCGGGCCGGACTCGTCGTGGCCTCGGTAATTCCGCTCTGCATGCTGTTTGCCCTGGGTATGATGCATGTCTTCGGCGTATCGGCCAACCTGATGAGTCTGGGTGCCATCGACTTCGGCCTGCTGGTCGACGGGGCCGTTATCATTGTCGAGAGCATGATCTTCAGCATCGTTCACGATCAGGCCACCAAACACCAGTCGATGGATGCCATTGCGCAGGATTCGGCGAGTCGGCTGATGCGGTCGGCCCTGTTCGGACAGTTGATCATTCTGATCGTGTACGTTCCGATTTTATCGCTGACGGGTATCGAAGGCAAGATGTTCCGCCCCATGGCGCTGACGGTCAGTTTCGCCATCATCGGTGCCATGATCCTCTGCCTGACCTATGTCCCGATGGTAGCGGCCTCGCTGCTGCGGAAGGATATTCAGGAGGAAGGCACCCTGGCCGACCGGATCATGACCGTTCTGTACCGGGGCTACGCGCCCCTGCTGAATCGGGCGTTGCGCTGGCCGAAGGCAATTATTGCAGCATCGGTACTACTGCTGGCCGGAGCCGTAGGCCTTTTTGGTACAATGGGCGGTGAATTCATTCCCAACCTGGACGAGGGCGACATCGCGATTAGCCTGTCGCTTAAGCCGGGCTCGTCGCTGCGGCAGACCATTGAGACCACCGGCCGTATCGAAACGATTCTGAAAAACGGCTTCCCGGAAGTGAAAGACGTCATTTCGAAGATCGGCACAGCCGAGATTCCCACCGACCCGATGCCCATCGAAGCGGCCGACGTGATGGTGCTCCTGAAAGAACCGGGTGAGTGGACATCGGCCCATACCAAGGAAGCACTGATTCAGCAGATGGAACGGTCACTAAGCGTTCTGCCCGGTATCACGACCGAATTCACCCAACCGATTCAGCTGCGTTTTAATGAATTGATGACGGGGGTAAAGTCGGACATTGCCGTCAAGATTTACGGCGAAGACCTGGCTACGCTGTTTGCGAAAGCCAATCAGGCCGCGGCCCGGATCAGAACCATACCGGGCGTCGGTGATCTGAAAGTAGAACAGATTAGTGGGTTGCCACAGATGCTGGTAGCGTATAACCGACAGCGGCTGGCGCAGTACGGCGTGTCGGTAGCCAACCTCAACCGAATCCTGAAAGCGGCCTTTGCCGGCGAGACAGCCGGGACCGTATTCGAGGGCGAAAAGCGATTCGATCTGGTCGTCCGACTCGACAGTACGTACCGGCAGGACATCGACAACATCCGTCAGCTCTACGTCGATTTGCCCGACGGACAGCAGGTACCGCTGGCTGAACTGGCAACGATCCGCTACGAAAACGCGCCCATGCAGATTTCGCGGGACAACGCCCGGCGACGAATCACAATCGGTATCAACGTACGGGGTCGGGACGTTGAAAGTCTGGTGGGCGAGATGAAAGCCGTACTTGACAAAGACGTTCCGCTACCGGCTGGTTACAGCTACACATTTGGCGGTCAGTTCGAAAACCTGGTCAAAGCCAAGGAGCGGCTGGGTATTGCCGTACCACTGGCTCTCGTGATGATCGGGCTGTTGTTATTTCTAACCTTCAACTCGGTAAGTCAGGCCCTGCTGATTTTTACGGCGATTCCGTTGTCGGCTATCGGTGGTGTACTAGCACTCTTTCTGCGCGGTATGCCGTTCAGTATCTCCGCCGGCGTCGGCTTCATCGCCCTCTTTGGTATTGCGGTACTCAACGGGATTGTCCTGATTAGTTATTTCAATGAGCTCGAAGCCGAAGGCGTGACCGACGTAGCCGAGCGGGTCAGGCAAGGTACGGCTGTTCGGTTCCGGCCTGTCGTGATGACGGCAGCGGTAGCCTCGCTGGGCTTCCTGCCGATGGCGCTGTCGAGTTCGGCCGGTGCTGAAGTACAGAAACCGCTGGCAACAGTCGTCATCGGCGGACTCGTATCGGCAACGCTCCTGACACTGGTCGTTTTACCAGTCCTGTACCGGCTGGTCGCGGGCCGTCGAAAGGCGGGTAGTCCGCCATCAACACCCGCTCAGGCAGAACCAACCCTTACTCACTAGTCTTTCCCCTGACAAGGTTATGTTTGCTAGAATCAATCCGCAGCGACTCTTATCGCTCTGTGTCAGCCTATTACTGGGACTATGTGCCTGCTCCAGTTCTACGGAAACCACAACCGAACAAGCAACGGCCTCTTCCGTAAAGGATTCGGTACGACAAGGGCCGCAAACCGTTGCCATCAGCCCCACTCAGTTTCGGGAAACAGGTATCCAACTGGGCGCCCCCGATACGCTGACACTGGGTGAAACCATTCAGGCCACCGGTAAACTCGAAGCGCCACCCGATCAGTGGGCCAGTGTTCACGCGCCCATGGGCGGTTTTGTTCGCTCGACCCGGCTGGTCGAAGGCGACTTCATTCGGAAAGGACAGGTACTGGCCCAGTTGGAACACCCCGACTACATCAAGCTACAGCAGGAGTATTTGCAGGCGATAGCCCGCAGCCGGTTTGAGCGGCAGGAACTAGACCGGCAGACCG
>JAKONH010000544.1 GCA_022702045.1 Spirosomataceae bacterium | reverse complement strand
AATAAGCAGGCTATGCTGTCCTTGTCTGACAGCCAGCGGTGATTCTTTCGGGTAGAGGGCCGTTTGTTGGGCCAATTCCTCAAATCCAGTCAAGGTGGTGGTTGGTTTTAGCGTATAAGGCTATACGATAGTAGGCAATGGATAGACACGACGGGCGGTTAATCAGTCACTAGCCTGGCCTCGATCGTTCGCTGATCATCGGGACCGGGGGTAATCTGAACCTGAAAATAACGGGCCGGCCAGAGCGACACAACGCGTTCGGGCCATTCGATGAAACAGTAATTGCCCGAAGCAAAGTATTCTTCAATGCCAATGTCAAGCGCTTCGGCTTCGTTGCGGAGTCGGTAGCAGTCGAAATGGTAAACGGGATGCCCTTCGTGGGTAGTGTATTCGTTGACAATCGAATAGGTCGGGCTTTGCACAGGGGTCAGCACACCCAATGTCCGGCAGAGTGCTTTGATCAGCGTGGTCTTACCCGCGCCCATATCGCCCTCGAAAAGCCATACCGGCTGCTCGCGCCCTGAGGCCAGTAACCGGTGGGCTACGGAATCGATGTCATCGAGGTGTTTAAGCTCCAGCGTCATAGGCAAACTAAATCAGCCTGCGAAGATACAAAAAAGCCAGTAGTCGACTGAGTATCCCGCAAACGTTGTTAAATCTTGCTGCAGGATGTGATAGTAACAAAAAAGCCCGGCTACGTCAGACGTAGCCGGGCTTTGCGTTGCTGGTGGTCAGCGAATTACGACAGCTTCAGATCGTCGATAACGCGCTGTACTTTGGCTTTAAGTTGTGCGTAGGTGTCGTCAAACGCTTCCTTGCTGGCCAGCGGCTCACGAACGCTTACGTAGAACTTAATCTTCGGCTCCGTGCCCGACGGGCGCGCCGACACTTTTGTGCCATCTTCGGTGAAGAACTGCAGCACGTTCGACGACTCGATACCCATCTTACCGGCTTCGATTGCGGTTGCGTTGCCCGACGCATCCGTTCGGGTAAGTGCCTTATAATCATCAATCCGTACAACGGCAGAACCGGCGATTTCTTTGGGTGGATTGGCACGGAAGTCAGCCATCATCTGCTGAATTTCTTCGGCTCCACTCTTACCCTTCTTGGTCAGTGACACCAAACTTTCGTAGTAGAAGCCGTTTTCCTGATACATTGCCATCAGCATATCGAACAGGCTTTGGCCATTGTTTTTAGCGTAGGCGGTTAGTTCGGCAATCATCGCGCAGGAAGCTATGGCGTCTTTGTCGCGTACGAAATCGCCGATCAGGTAACCGTAACTCTCTTCACCACCAGCAATAAACTGCTCTTTACCTTCCAGCTCACGGATGACTTCAGCAATGTATTTAAAGCCGGTCAGGGTGTTATAGCAGGTCACGTTGTACCGCTGACACATCGCGTCGATCAGGTCGGTCGTTACGATGGTCTTGGCGACAAACTCTTTCCCCGTCAGTTTGCCGGCGTCTTTCCAGGCATTGAGCAGATAATAAATGATCAGACTTGCCATCTGATTACCGTTTAACAGCTCAAACTCACCGTGGTGATTGCGCGCGCCGGCACCTACGCGGTCAGCGTCGGGGTCGGTAGCCATCACAAGGTCAGCGTTCAGTTCGTTGGCCAGATCAAGCGCCAGCTGCATGGCGGCCCGCTCTTCCGGGTTTGGCGATTTTACCGTCGGGAAGTTGCCGTCGGGTGTTGCCTGTTGCTCAACGATATGGACGTTGGTAAAGCCCAGCGCATCGAGGGCACGGGGAACCAGCGTGATACCCGTACCATGGATAGGCGTGTAGACAATGTTCAGGTCCGCCTGCTTTTTGATCACATCCGGATTAACCGCATTCGACTTGATCCGCTCGATATACGGCGCGTCGATTTCTTCATCAATCAGGTGAATCCGTTCGGGAACACCCTCGAACTTGATGCTGTCGATCGACGTGATTTTGTCTACTTCAACGATGATGTTTCTGTCGTGTGGAGCAACCACCTGCCCACCATCACCCCAGTATACTTTGTAGCCGTTGTATTCCGGCGGGTTGTGTGACGCCGTTACGACGATCCCGCTCTGGCAGCCCAACTGCCGAATCGCAAATGATAGTTCGGGCGTAGGGCGCAGGCTGCTAAACAGATACACTTTGATACCGTTGGCCGAGAAAATATCGGCAACCAGCCGGGCAAATTCTGGACTCATCCGGCGGCTATCGTGCGCAATGGCGACGCTGATATCGTCCTGGCCGGGGAAGGTCGCATTGATGTAGTTGCAGAGACCCTGTGTGGCGGCACCCACCGTGTAGCGGTTCATCCGGTTCGAACCAACCCCCAGTACACCGCGCAGACCACCCGTGCCGAATTCCAGATCGCGGTAGAACGAGTCTGTCAGCTCGGTCGTGTTACCCGCGTCGATAAGTTGTTTGATCGCCGATTTGGTATCAGCGTCGTAATTGCCGTCGAGCCATTTGTCGACGCGCTCCTGGGTGGAGGGGTCTAGTGTTGTGGTCTGCATTGGAGACAGAAAAATGTGAGTGTTCGATTCGATATGTATAGTGCCAAAATTACAATTCTCCGGTGGGCAACCAAGCCCGTCGGATGGAATGAGATTGTATGGACGGAATTACAGGATTTTGGTGACGTAAACCTGACACTACGGGGTAAGTATTCCAACCAAATAAGATCATCAAAATCCTGTGATCCTGTTAAAATCCTACACGTACCGTTCGGTAATATGCGCGGTCTGTTCGGTCGTTTCGATCAGCAACGGATGCCGGGGGTGCGTCAGACCCGCTTCCAACTCCGAAATCGTATCGCGGAACAACAGATAAACTGGTACCGTGGTCGACTCCGACTGATTTTTTTGGTAAACCAACTGCGGGCGAACTGTGCCGGAAGCCGCCAGTTCATTGTACTGCTGTTTGGCCGCCAACCATTGATCGTCGGTTGCGCCGAAGACCACTGACTGCTCGGGAAGGGGCGTCCGTTTGCGATCGGCCAGCCGCTCATCCAACTTTGTCAATAGCTGCTTCAGCTGCGCCGTGTCTTTTCCAGTGCGGATTCGCTCCCGTAACGACTGCCGAATCAGGTACGTTAACGCGTTGGTTAGGTTCAGACCGATTTCAGCCATTTGCTTGAAGATCAGCGACGAGGGCGACATGCCCGGAATCGTGTTTGGGTCATGCAGCAACACATCACCCGCTGGCGTTAGGAAGCCGTCGATACGGGCGTATACGTTTATCCCCAGCCGCGTAAAAACTTCCGATACGGCCAGTTGAATCTTACGGTTGTTCTCCAGACTCGTCTCGACGGGAATTCGCTTCTTTGTCGTGCTAAGCTTGTACTTCGATTCGAAGTCAAAGCTCGTTACGTTATAAATCTCGGTGGGAGGGAGCGCAATCGCCGTCTGATCGTCGTCTTGAATAACGCCACACGAAAATTCCTGCCCGCTGATAAATTCTTCAAACAGTACTTCGTCTTCCGCATTGACAGACGACAGCGTAATCCGGGGAGCCCCCCCGGCCAGTAACTGATCGATTGTCTGTACAAACTCCGCCGGGTGATTGATTCGCTGCCCCGTTTGCTCGACAACAACTGGGAAACTGATACCGGCATCGAGACTGGTCATCTGCTGTGCCAGCGACTCCTTTTCTGTGGCCGACAACGATTGCCATTCGCCTAGTTTCGACCAGCCATCGGGTTGAATCGTTGTCGTAAAGAAGCATTGTTCAACAGCCCGGCAAAACTGCGCCAGATCATTTTCGCGCACGATGGCTACCCCAATGCTCGATCCCTGGTGGGGTGCTTTTACAACGATAGGCAGGCCCAGATGCGTTGTCAGGGACTGAAAGAACTGCGCTTTGTCGGCCTGTTCGTAGGCGTCGCGGTTGATTGTCGCGGTCTTTTTCTGTTGGCCGTTTGCCAGCGCGATCAGCTCGTTTTGCAGAATCTTGTTGATCCCTACTGCCGACCCGGCCAGACCCGGCCCCGTGTACGGCATCTTGTACCACTCAAGCAGGCCCTGAATCGCGCCGTCTTCACAGTCGGGACCGTGCATGGCCAGGAAGACCATGTCGAAATGATCACGGAACTGTTCCGGGCGCAGCTCAGGCAGTGCCGCATCGATGCGGTCGGCCGGGCGTGATTCGTCATAAGCGGAAAAGCCGGTTTCGTCCTGCGGCAATACATCGCGCAGGGAGTTGCCCTGTAAAAAATCAGGCTCTACAAGCCGAAAACGGCCTCGCCCGTCTACGAACACGAGTACGGGCTCGAACAACCCTTTATCCAGATTTGCCAGTGCCGTACGACCACCTGCATACGAAACTTCCCGCTCACGCGCCGGACCACCGAAGAAAATGCCAATTTTCACAGAATTGAAAGCCTTTGGTACTGACGCAAAGAAACAAAAAAGCCGTCTGAGTTTAGCAGACGGCTTTTTATTAGGGTGTCAATATAATCACTTTACCCGGTGGAGGGGAGAGGATAGTAGTGAAAAGCTGACCAAAAATTGGTTGAATGTCTTCGTATTTAGTCGTCTTGACGTTAAGCATCACAACAGTCACCGAAAAATTATCCAGATTCTGCTGTTTGTATAAGCTTTTGTCGATAGTAATCAATAGGTTGAACCCATTGAGCGTTAATAAGCCAAGCAGTTCGCCATTTTTCCGGCCGGTCCAGCCCATATCCCGGCCGGTCTGAACATCGGTTACGCCGGGTCTGGATTTCAACCGGAAGCGAAGTTTTTCGGCACATTTTCATCCAGCCGAATCTTCATCCTTTCGCTTCATTCACTTCACAACAGAAGCGAAGGCTACCTCGAGTAGCGCAACGGCCTTATCTCTGGAAACCGATGGAAAGTCGTCGAGGAATTCTTCGATTGGTATATTTCCCTCAATGTGGTCGATGAGCGACTGCACCGGTACGCGCGTACCGCGGAAAACGGGCGTGCCACCCATTACCTCAGGGTCTATGTTGATTAGCTCCTTTGCAGTCATAGGACAAGCCGTTAAAATGCAGGGGTGATGTTAACGGCTTCTACTTTCGAAATCTCAGGAACGGCTTTCAGAATTGCTTCTTCGAGCCCGCCTTTAAATGTCATCGCCGACATTGGGCACGAGCCGCACGAACCCATCAGTTCAAGCCGTACGGTCCGGTCTTCAGTCACTTCCAGTACTTTCACGTTCCCTCCGTCTGCCGCCAGGTAAGGCCGCATGCTGTCGAGGGCACGATCTATCTTTGTAATCAGTTCGTCGTTGTTGACCACCGTCTCCATTTTGTCCTGTGATTTACCGTAAATTTACAGAGCGACGGTTTCTTACGCAACCACCACTCGCTTTGTCTGTTCAACTGCGCTGTTGCGAATCGCGACCTGTTGCGCCAACGCCTGCGCAGCCGACTGAAATGCTTCACCAACGATTGGCTCGCTGACATTGAAGGCTGGTCGACCATCGTCACCTGCTTCCCGAATGCTCTGCACCAGCGGAATCTGCCCCAGCATCGGTACGTTAAACTGATTGGCCAGTTGTTGTCCTCCGCCTTTTCCGAAAATGAAATACTGATGGTCAGGTAGTTCAGCTGGAGTGAAGTAGGACATGTTCTCGACCACGCCCAGCACCGGTACGTTGATCTGAGGCTGCCGAAACATAGCCAGCCCTTTCACTGCGTCGGCCAAGGCAACTTTCTGTGGTGTCGTGACGATGATGGCACCCGTCACCGGCACGGTTTGCACCAGCGTAAGGTGAATATCCCCCGTGCCTGGCGGTAAGTCAATCAGCAGGTAATCGAGTTCACCCCAATCCGCATAGGAGAAAAACTGTTGCAACGCTCGTCCGCCCATCGTACCCCGCAAGATGATTGCCTGAGTCGGATCGACCAGGAAGCCCATCGACATAATTTTGATGCCGAACTGCTGTACTGGCTCCATCCGGTTTTGCCCGTCGACCTGAAAAATACGTGGTCGAATGTTTTCTGCTCCGAACATAGTTGGCATCGACGGACCGTAAATGTCGGCGTCGATGATGCCTACTTTCGCGCCGGATTTGTGCAAAGCAACCGCCAGATTAGCCGTAACCGTCGATTTACCAACGCCACCTTTACCGGAAGCCACGGCAATAATATTCTTGACACCAGGCAGGGTTGGCGCATTGTTACGCGTCGACGTCACGTCGGAAGTCATATCGACCTGAACGGTGATCTGCGGCCCAATGTGGGTGTGAATCGCATCTTCGCACCGCTTCCGAATCACCTCCTGCAAGGGACAGGCGGGCGTCGTCAGCACAACAGTAAATCGTACCGAGTCGATACCCAGCGTAATGTCGCGCACCATGTTCAGCGACACAAGATCGCGCTTCAGGTCGGGTTCTTCAACGGTGCTCAACGCCTGCAAGACGGCGTCTTTATGTAATCGATAATCAGACATAGTCAGTCAAAAAAGAGGCAGTTGATACTCAGGCGTCCTGCCTGTCAAGTTCGTCTATACAACCTGCCTGTATACGAGCCAAACGGCTGCGTACGTCGAGCAGTTCCACCGATGTATCGACGCGATCGGCCAGTTTTTCCAGCCGGGCTTCCAGTCGGGTCAGAAACTGACGGTCGGCGGGGGTGTTGCCGCCATGTAACGGACGATGAGCCAGCGCCTGCCGCACGCTTTGCCAGTCCGTAACAAAGGCGCGAAGTTCGGCATCAAAGGCGCTCTCCGCAAACTTTCCGAAGAGATAGTCGTGCGCCTGCGCGTTCGGGTGAACCAGGTCTGCTTCGTAGAACCGGTAATCGCGCAGATCGTCTATCATCAGTTCGTAAGCGGGGAAGTAGTGAATGCCATCCCGCCATACGGTCAACTCGTGCGCCAGTAGTCGCAGTGTCGACTTACTGACCTGGTTAATGGGTAAGGTGTCGCGTGTATGGCGTACCGGGCTTACGGTTAGTACGATGCGAAGTGCAGGGTTTGCCCGACGTATCGTCCGCACAAGTGACATCAATTCGTCGCGCAAATGATCGACCTGATACAGGTACTTGTCGAACAGTGCTCCCGGCATTTTATGGCAGTTGGCGACAACTTCACCCGTTTGCCGATGGCGGTAAACAACGGCTGACCCCAACGTAAGGAAAAGATAGTTGGCTTGTCGAATCGCTTCGCCTGTCTGTGATAGGGTGTGAAGCAGCAGCGATTTCAACTCGTCATGACTGTGTGCCCAGAGCGATGAGTGAAAGTCGTAATGAAACCAGATGCCGTCACGCTCCAGATAGCTGTTCTCGTCGGGTTCACTACCACGCAGCGCCAGCGTAATGAGCTTATTGATGGATACGGGGTTGAATACCGTGCCGAATGGATTGGTCAGCACGGTCAGTTTTGAGTCGGCTAATCGGCTTCCCATGACATCCGCGAAGCATGAGCCAATTGTAACGATGCGGCTGGTTAGACTGATCCGATGTGGAAAGGCGTCAGGTGTTAATTCGGTACGAAACTGCATACTAAATCAACAAAAAAGCGGCCCCATTAGGTCCGCTACAGTAAAACTTTGTTGCCTATAAATGGCTGATAATTAAGCAGAAAGAAGGGCAGCTAGTGCCTGCATATTGGCAGTTTCGTCGAACAAAGACAGGGCTGGAACAGCGAAGCCATTTACCTGTTGTGCCGTCAGTATGTCCTGTGCATGTGCTGGCAAGCGCGTACGCATTCGTTGCTGCATCCAGTGTGTACTGCTCGGCAAGCTGTTTGCCGGGATTGATGATCCAGTATTCAGCGACGCCGTTCGCTGCGTAATCGGTGAACTTGATGCCCCGGTCCGTGCGAGCCGTACCTTTCGACAGTACTTCAACGATCAGATCCGGCGCAGGAAATTTCATCTGATCGGCGGTGAACTGGGCGGCTTTCTCCTGCTTCCAGAAACAAACGTCTGGTTCGTAGTCGTTGCGTTTTAAGGCAATCAGCGCCTTCTCCGACGCAACCCGGCCGAGTTTGTTCTTGATGACAAATGAACTTAACAGGCGGTAAATATTGCCCACAGCTGTCCAGTGACGCTCTTTCACCAGTGAGTGCATTACAACGTGACCGTTGATAAACTCAGCCTTAACGTCTTCTTTAAGCCATGCATAAAATTCCTGCCGCTTACGGGCCTCTTCGCGCAACGCCCGCTCGATAAGCTGGGGCAGGTTTGGCGCTTTCATAAGTTGTTCAAGTGCAAGTGTAGCCATTGGGTGTGTCATATACCCAAAGATATAAAAAAATCGGCCGGTCTATCCGAGGGGAAGACCGGCCGATTTGATACGACGTTAGCTGAGTCTATTCAGCCGCAACAACGTCGATTTTAACTTTGTGCTTCACATCCTTGTGCAGGTCAAGCGATGCTTCGTAGGTACCCAGGTTCTTGATGTCGTCGATCGTAATTTTCTTCCGATCGATGTCGAAGCCTTTTTCGCGCAGGGCGTCAGCGACTTGTGTGTTGGTCACACGGCCGAAGATTTTGCCGCTGTCGCCTGCTTTCGCGGGGATGGTCAGCGTCAGGTCGCCGATGTTGTCAGCGGTTGCCTGTGCGTCATTTTTGATTTTCTCCGCTTTGTGAGCCGCCTGACGGATGTTTTCTGCAACGATCTTTTTGTTCGAATCGGTTGCCATCATGGCGTATCCCTGCG
>JAKONH010000529.1 GCA_022702045.1 Spirosomataceae bacterium | reverse complement strand
GGGAAGGCGGTCCGTTGCAGCGGGTACATTCGTTTATGGAGCGCAACACCTACCCCTTTGTCGTGCCCATCGATGCCCAGCAGCGCGTCTCCAATGCGTACAAGGTGCAGGGTATTCCGACAAAAGTCGTCATCGACGGCAAAGGCCGTGTTCGCTACCGCGCCATCGGCTATAACGGCGACCCCGAAGCCACCGTCAAGGAACTGGCCATGGTCGTGGAGATGCTAAAGGAGGAGTTGTAATTATCTGTTGCATGGTTTGTAGTTCGTAGTTTGTGATTGCTGACGCAACAAACGAACTACAAACCACGAACCACGAACCACAAACCACAAACCGAGAATGACCCTACGACTGGCTATGGCCAATGATATACCGGCGCTGCTGGATCTGCTGACGCGCATTATTCCGATCATGCACGAAAGCGGCAATTTTCAGTGGGACGAACACTACCCCAACGCTACTGTATTCGGACAGGATATCGCCCGACAGCAATTATGGCTGGCGCTAATTGACGGAGCCGTAGCGGGCGTAGCCGCGCTGACGGAAGATCAGGAGCCTGAATACGCACAGGTGGGGTTCGATCTCAACGAGCGGGCCATTGTCACCCACCGATTGGCTGTCGATCCGGCATTCCGGGGGCAGGGTATAGCGGTAGCCTTGTTAAATCAGGCCGAGCAACTCGCTCACGAACGCGGTATTCGCTTTCTACGCGTCGATACAAACTCCGAAAACCAGATTACGCAGCGGCTATTCCCCAAACTGGGCTATCGTTACGCCGGCGACATCAGCCTTAGCTTCCGACCCGGCCTACGCTTTCTGGCGTATGAGAAGACGTTGTAGCCCAGACCATCTGGTAGCCGTCAGGCTAATTACGGTGCCGCTACCAGACGGTCCGGGCTACAAACTACTCTGATTTGCTGGCCCGGTTAGCCTGTTTGATGCTTCGGGCGACTTCGTCCCATTGTTCGTCGGTTACGTCGCGAAGGTGGCTGAATTCGCCCGCCATCAGCACTTCGCCCCCATCGATGGTGATGCTTTCACCGGTGATATAACCCGAATAGTCTGACAACAGGTAAGCCGCCAGATTGGCCAGTTCGCCGTGGTTGCCGACGCGGTTGAGCGGGATACGGCTCGTTGGGTCCATCAGGCTGGCGAGCGGTTCAGGAAACAAGCGATCCCAGGCCCCTTTGGTTGGGAATGGGCCGGGCGCAATTGCGTTTACCCGGATACCATACTTCCCCCATTCAGCTGCCAGCGACTTCGTCATAATAAGCGCTCCGCCTTTTGCCACTGCACTCGGCACCACATACCCCGAACCCGTTGTCGCATAAGTCGTTGAGATGTTGAGTACCGTTCCGGGAATCTTATTCTCGATCCAGTATTTACCGACGGCCAGCGTGAAATAGTAGGTTCCGCGCAGCACGATGTCCACGATGGTATCAAACGCTTTGTAGGACAGGCGCTCGGTAGGGCTGATAAAATTTCCCGCCGAATTATTCAGTAACCCATCGACCCGGCCAAATGTCTCGATGGTTTGTGCCAGCACCGTTTCGATCTCCTGCGGGTTACGCACGTCGCAGGGCACCGCCAGTATCCGCCCGGCTCCCTCGACGGCAGTCAGTTCGGTCGTAAGTTCGGCGGCCGTTTCGTCGATCACCGACTGTCGGCGGCTACAGATCGTCACATTGGCGCCCAGCGTCAGCAGATACCGGGTGATGGACTTACCAAGCCCCGTACCGCCCCCGGTCACGATAATGGTTTTCCCCTGCAAAGCCCCATCCCGGAGCATTCCTGTTGCGTTCATAGCGTGAATGATAGAATGAGTGATTGATCGAAGGATAGAATGATTGAATTGTTAAATGAGGCTGACGCAAATCATTCAACAATTCAATCATTCTATCACTCAACATCAATAGCCCCGGCTGATTTTTTTGTTGAAGCGGGCCTGTCGTTTTTCCTGAGTGGCTTTAATCGCTTCGGAGAAATCGTCGGACTGGAGCTGACCAGAATTCAGCTCGGCGACATACTGCAGCCCGTCCTCGACCGACTTGTTCAGGCTGTGGTTCAGGACCTGCTTGACGCCCGTAACCGCCGATGACGAGTTCTCGGCAATCTGACGGGCCAATGTCGCGGCAGCCTCAAAGAGTGCCTCGGGCGTATCGTAGACGTGGTTGACCAGGCCGATCCGTTGGGCGAAAGCAGCATCGTAGTCGTTCCCGGTAAAGGCCATTTCGCGGGTAAAGCCCTGCCCGATAATGGGTGGCAGAAATTGCAGGCCACCGATGTCGGCGGTCATTGCCAGTTTAGCTTCACGCAGGCTGAATTTCGCGTCGCGCGAACAAAGCCGGATATCGGCCGCAGCAATCATGTTGATCCCTCCACCAATACACCAGCCGTGAACAGCAGCAATAACGGGCCGTGGTGATTCGTGAATTTTTTGAAAACCCGACTGCATCTGCCGGATCTGCGCCGTAATCTCCGAGCGTTCGGCACTGGTCATGCTGCTCAGTTTCGGCATCATCTGCGGCAGATCAAGCCCATAGCTGAAATGATCGCCACTCCCCCGGATAACGATGCAACGTACGTCGTCCATCTGATCGATAGCGGTCATAGCTTTGGGCAGTTCTTCCCAGAATTCGGGGCCCATGGCATTCCCTTTTCCGGGGCCTAACAAGGTAAGCGTCAGTACGCCGTCGTCGGTGGTCAGTGATACGGATTGATAGGTTGTCGGTTCCATAATAGATCGTATGCATGCATACAGTGGCCGTAAATGTGCGTATTTCGATTCATCTACGCAACCCGCTGTTTATATGCACAACCGACGATGGTTAGCGACTGTTTGGCATCACGCCCTCGCAGCCAGCTTATTCTTGATTAGTACGACCTACTTTATACCTGCCCGTTTTTCAATAGCCGGGAGTTGCTTCTTGTATTCGTCTACGTCCCATTTTATGCCCCAATACTTTACGTAATCAGCTAACGGGCTCAAGCCAACCTCAGCCCGCCTTTTGTCGACGTTATCAGGGTCAGCTAGTGGCAAAACGTAAGCTGTACCTGTACTGTCCTCACAAATTTGACTTCCGTACGTTTGCAGTCTTTTCTCCCCCAGCGCAACGCGATCTTCCAGCAGCGCCAACGCACTCGGCTCGGCCTTACTGTCTGCTACGGCCTTACGCATCATCGGCAAATACGTTTGTTGCGTGGCTAAATCAGCGTGCTGAATCATCAAAAACAGGGTGTTATTCGCTTGCGGCCCAATCTCGTCTTCGCCGACCCATCCGTATTTATCCAAAATAGCTTTTACTTTCAGCTGGTTGCCGCTGTCTTTATACTGTGTGGTCTTCAACAGTTTGTCGACCTCTTTCGAGTTATAGCCGTACTTTTTACTTAATCCGTCAATGTTTTGGCGGTCTTTTTGGTCGTCGTCGTAGATAGCCAATAATTCGGCTTGCAGCGGTTTATTGACGTTAGCTTCGAGCTGATCTACTTTAGCCTGCATGTTAGCCACCAGCGTTTTCCAGCCTTGTGTTTTGTGAAGACCGTTCAGATCACTATCGCTTTTCAGGTGTCGGATATTCACAAACCCTTTGTCGAAGGCCTGATTCAGCCAACTAAGCGCCAGCGGAACATCGCCGGTTAACGCAGCGGAACACCCGGCGTTGTAAAAATCCGCGCGACTCTTCTGCTCTTTTGTAAAAGCCTGTTTGTACAGTTCAACCGATTTTTTGTACTCCTTTCTGAGGTATTTCTCGTTTGCGTCGTTGACCAACTAACTATAGTTCTGCCCATACGTGCATGAATAAAACAGACAGGCTATCAAAAACAGGGCATGTTTCACGGCGAATCGGCGTTAGTTTATATACTCAACTATAGTGCTGACACTGTACTGTATTCCCCGAAATACCCATGTATAAAATGCGTCAACGTACTGACGGAATTTAGCTAAATTCCGTCAGTACGTTGACGCATTTTAGCGTTTTTGCGCCTAGCCTGTCATGCGAACGGTGTAGCCGCCCGTGACGAGTTTGCCATCGAGCCGGAGATTGCGCACGTCGACCGATTGCCGGAGCGTGACCGTATGCCCCGCATTGACGCGTACGTATTCGTTGGCCGTCGGAACGCGCCCAACGGTCCATACACCGGCGTTGGTCCAGTCGCCCGACGCGACCGTTTCGACCATGTCGGAAAAAAGCGAGACGGTGGGAAACGGGCGAAAGAGCAACGAACTGGTCGTGGTCTGAGCCATACCGAACCAGTCGGTCAGGATATCGGTGTAAACGCGTCGGAAATCAATCTGCATCGGAATTTCCCGGTTGCTCGCCTGCCCCGTCAGGTTCGATAGATCGGGGTTCTGCCCGATCGTACGGTGCCGGACATTGGTGCCGAACACAAACATAGGAGCCGCTACACCGTGGTCAGTGCCGCGCGATGCGTTGGAGTTGGCGCGTCGACCGAATTCCGAGAACGTCATGCCCACCACCCGGCCGGCCGTCCCCTGCAACGTTACATCCTGCTGAAAGGCCGCGATGGCCGCCGATACTTTCCCCAGCCGGGTCGCGTGGTCGCCAACGGTCGTATCGCTGCTGTCGACTTGCCCGGAGTGTGTATCGAAACCACTCATTGACACGAAATAAATCTTGGTTTTGAGACCGCCGTGAATCAGCCGGGCAACGATTTTCAGTTGTTCAGCCAGCGCGTTATTAGCCGTACTCTCAGGATAAGTAGCCAGGTTCTTTCCCGCATCGGCCGCCCGCTTGATTTCGCTGGCATACCCTACAGACAGCGCCTGCTGCTTTCGGATGTACGCAACCAGATCTCCCGCATCGCAGCACGGAAGCCCGCCCGGCGAGGTCGCACTCGTTCCGCCGACCAGCTGATAGAAACTATCAGGATCACTCAGCGCAATTCCCATCGACTGCTGACTGCCCAGCAGCGCCGTTGAGGTCAGGTAACCGATCTGAATCGCCAGCGGGTCTTCCGTCTGGGCGTTCGGGTACCCCACCGGATAGCCCGGGAACTGATTTTCCAGGTACCGACCGGCCCAGCCCGTCGTCTCCGTCACCGTAGCATCCACCCCAGTCATCCAGATATCAGTGGCGCGGTAGTGCGACTGATCGGGATTGGGATACGACACCGAGTGGACAATCGACAGGTTGCCGTCGTTGTACAGGTTACGCAGGCCAGTCATGGCGGGGTGCAGGCCCGTTTTGTCGTTACCATTAAGCGTCAGCACCTTCGCTTGTGGAATGGCAATATTACTCCGCAGCGTATTGTACTGATTCATCTGGTCGAGAGGAATCACGGTATTTAGCCCATCGTTTCCCCCGTTTAGATAGACGATCACCAGCACCCGGTCAGAGTAAGCCGCCTGCGTCTGCCCCAGTGCCTGCACCAGCGCCGACTGTCGATTCAAGGCTTTCAGCCCGAAGCCATCCAGAAAAACAGGCAGCACACTCGCCGAGGCTGCCGCCAGAAAATCACGACGTTTCATGAAGTCAATGAGTGATTGAATGACAGAATGATTGAATGGGCTGACGCATAGACACATTCAATCATTCTGTCATTCAATTCTTTAAAAGAGTTGATACTCGGCCATGCGGAGCATATAGCGCATGAGGTTTTGCAAGCGGTATTTGACGGCGTTGCGTCGATTGGTCGTGGTTGGGCTTGTGCGGTAGGCGTTCCACTCGTTGACCCACGACTGACGGGGTACGCCCTGCATCATAATCGTGTCGATCAGAAAGTCTTTTTGACTCTGGAAAAGCTCCAGCGCAAACAGGTTTTCGAAAAGGCAGTCTGCACATCGACACAAGTAATAGCCGGTGTCCCCGACACATCCGCGAAATTGGTCTGTAACGACGTAGCCCAGGCCACGACGTCGATACCCATTTTATAGCCCGGTTTTATTTCCAGCCACTGCCAGATATACGCATCGGTATAGTCACTACGGATGGCGAGGGTCGTTGTATTGATCCAGATTTGCGAGTAGCCGGTCTGATAATA